>CANGEH010000119.1 GCA_947452665.1 Caulobacteraceae bacterium | reverse complement strand
GGCGGCGCGATCGGTCAGGTCACAGCCTCGAATGATCCAAAATTCGCCGTCGGCGATCTGGTCAATTCCATGTTTGGCTGGCGCGAGGCGTATGTGGCCTCCGGCTCAGCATTGCAAAAGATCGAAACCCATGGCCTGCCGCCCCAAGCGTTTTTGGGCGTGGTTGGTATGCCTGGCATGACCGCCTATGTCGGCCTGTTAAAGATCGCAGCGCTCAAGGCCGGCGACGTGGTGTTTGTCTCGGCTGCGGCTGGCGCTGTCGGCGCGATTGTCTGCCAGATTGCCAAGATCAAGGGCTGCACCGTGATCGGCTCGGCCGGCGGCGCTGAAAAGATTGCCTATTTGAAGGAGATCGGCGTTGATCACGCCATTGATTATAAGGCCGTGCCAAACCTGACGGCTGCCCTTATGGAAGCGGCTCCGACCGGCATTGATGTCTATTTCGAAAATGTCGGCGGCGAACACCTCGAAGCGGCCATTACCGCCGCCCGCCCTTTTGCGCGCTTTGCCCTCTGCGGCATGATCTCGCAATACAATGAGACCGGCGAGCCCAAGGGCCCGTCCAACATCATCCAGGCCGTTGGCAAGCGTATTCGCATGGAAGGCTTTATCGTCTCCGACAGCGCCGACATGCAACCTGCCTTTGTCAAGGACATGGCCGACTGGATCGGCTCTGGCCAACTGAAATACCGCGAAACCATTGATGACGGCGTTGAGAACGCGCCCGGTGCGTTCGTGAAACTGTTCAGCGGTGAAAACATCGGCAAGATGCTGGTTAAACTGTCCTAAGCGCTTGCGCCTGCGCAGCCCTATTGTCCAAATGACCGGGCAATAGGGCTGCGTGATCGGCACTGAAATAATTGATCCTGACACATTCGGCTGTTTCCCTAGGGGCGGATGATCGGCTAGATGCGGGCCTGAAAGCCTTTCGAGGGTTCGCGCCATAGGCGCTGGGAGAATAATTCGGTGTCTCGGCTATTTACTGCCTATGTCCTGTGCGGCTGGAGCGCGGCGTCAAAGCCCGCTACGGGGGCCGACAATATCTGGATCGCCGTGCTCAAACGCGATGTCCGGTTTCGTCTGGCGTTTGAATCCTACAGCGTCACCACCCGTACCGAGGCCGAGGCGCGGATTGGCCTGATCCTGGATGATTTGAAAAAGCGCGGCGAAAAGGCCCTGCTCGGCTTTGACTTTCCGCTCGGCCTGCCCCGCGGCCTAGCCAGCGCGCTGAAACTGACGACCCAGCCCGCTTGGCGGGCGGTTTGGGACCATCTGATCAAGACGGTCAAGGACAAGCCAAACAACCTAAATAATCGCTTTGGCGTCGCCGCAGACATTAACCGGCGCACCAATGATGGTCCCTTCCCGTTCTGGGGCTGCCCGCCGCGCGATACCCTGACCACGCTTCAGCCCAAAAAGACCCGTGAGCATGGGCCAGATGACCTGCCGGAAAACCGTCTGGCCGATATTGCCCTCAAGACCGGGCGCTCGCCCTGGAAGCTATATTTCAATGGCTCGATTGGTGGTCAGATTATACTCGGCGTGCCCGTCGTTGGCCGCCTCAAGGCCGCCAAGGCCGAGGCCCTAAAGATCTGGCCCTCGGAAACCGGCTGGCAGGCCTTAAGCCCTGCCGATCTGGACGGGGTTGAAGTGGTGGTCGTCGAGATCAATGCCGACCTTACCAAGGCCACACCCTTTCCCGGCGAAGCCAAGCCGCTGGCGCAGTTGCGCACCCTGGCCGAGCAGTTCGCCAAGCTGGACGAGGCTGGAAAGCTGGGTGCCGCCTTTGCCGCGCCAGCCGGTACCAATCCAGACACGATTGCGGCAGTTGAAGGCGAAGAAGGCTGGCCGCTGGTCGTCTAACACGGCCTTGACCACCTAGCCGCTTCCACACCATGCTTGGTTAAACCATGGAGGCAAGGTTCAGTGGCAAAGATCATCAAACAGCGCATGGCGGCAGAACGCGAAGGCGGGTTTGTTCTGTTCTTGATTGGTATGCGGATCAATAAACCGTGGAAGATCTGGCAATGGTGGCCCGTTGCGACCGCCATGCCGCGCATGATTATCGAGCTTTATAAAAATCCAGAGCTTGGCATGCTGCACGCCCAGACCTTGTTTGCCTTTCCCAATATCATGGTCACGCAATACTGGCGCAGCTTTGAGGCGCTAGAGGCCTATGCCAAGGCCCCCGACAAGGCGCACCTGCCCGCCTGGCAGGCCTTTAACAAGGCCATTGGCTCGCACGGCGATGTTGGCATCTGGCACGAGACCTATGTCATCTCGCCCGGCCAATATGAGAACGTCTATAACAACATGCCCGCCTGGGGCCTTGGCGTCGCAGGCAAGCTGCACGAAGCCAAGGGGCCCCGGGCCTCAGCCGCCAAGCGACTAAGGGCGACGGTCTAGCGTCCTAGCCCGCCTTGGCCAGCTGATCCTCGATCCGGGCGGCCTTGAGCCGCTCGGCGACCAGGAAGGACAGCTCCAAGGCCTGATCGGCATTGAGGCGTGGGTCGCAGTGCGTGTGATAGCGATGCGACAGCTCGTCCTCGGACAAGGCACGCGCGCCGCCGGTGCACTCGGTGACGTTCTGGCCGGTCATTTCCAGATGCACACCGCCGGGATGCACGCCCTCGGCCTGGGCGACATCAATAAAGCTGCGCACCTCGCTTAAGACCCGGTCAAATGGGCGGGTCTTATAGCCGTTTGAGGCCTTGAGCGTATTGCCATGCATGGGGTCGGTCGACCAGACCACCGACCGGCCACTGCGCTTGGTCGCCTCCATTAGGCGTGGCAGGCGATCGCCAATCTTGTCCGAGCCGAACCGGCCGATCAGGGTCAGGCGGCCGGGCTCATTGGCGGGGTTTAAGGCATCGATCAGACGAAGCAGGTCATCCGGCTCCATGGTCGGGCCGCACTTGACGCCAATCGGGTTCTTGATCCCGCGCATATATTCGATATGCGCTCCGTCCAATTGCCGCGTCCGCTCACCGATCCATAACATATGGGCCGATGTGTCATACCAGTCGCCAGAGGTGGAATCGACTCGGGTCATGGCCTCTTCAAAGCCAAGCAGAAGCGCCTCATGGCTGGTGAAGAACTCAACCCGGCGCAGGTCCGGTTGGCTTTCGGGCGTAATGCCAATGGCGCTCATAAAGGCCAAGGACTCGGAGATCTTTTCCGACAATTCGTGATAGCGCGCGCCCTGGGGGCTATCTTGCACAAAGCCCAGCGTCCAGCGGTGGATGTTATAAAGATCGGCATATCCGCCGCCCGCAAAGGCGCGCAAAAGGTTCAAGGTCGCGGCCGACTGACCATAGGCCTTCAGCAGCCGCTCAGGATCAGGCAGACGCTCGGCGGGCTCAAAGGCCATGCCATTAATGATGTCGCCGCGATAGGACGGCAAGGTCACGCCATCTATGGTCTCAATCGGCTCAGAACGCGGCTTGGCAAATTGTCCGGCAATCCGGCCAACCTTGACCACCGGCTTGCCACCGGCAAAGGTCAAGACCACCGCCATCTGCAAGATCAGACGGAAGGTGTCGCGGATATTGTCCGCATGGAATTCTTTAAAGCTTTCAGCGCAATCGCCGCCCTGAAGCAAAAAGGCCTTACCTTCGGCCACATCGCCCAGCAGTGACTTTAAACGCCGCGCCTCACCGGCAAACACCAGGGGCGGCATGCCGCGCAAGGTTTGCTCAACGCGCTCTAGCGCTGCACCATCCGGATAATCGGTCGGCACATGCTTGGCGGTTTTTTGTCTCCAGGACGGCGGGGTCCAACGTTCGGTCATGTCATTACTCAAATAGCTAAGGCGCGGCTTATAGACCAAGCCTTTGATGAAGGCAAAACCCTAGGGCCTTAGGGTTTCAAATCCGTTCCAAGGCCGAGATGGCTTGGGCGCGACGTCGCAAGGATATCCTAGCCCGGTCCAGCATGGCTATGGTTGCAAAGGCCAAGGCCCCTAAGGCCAGCCACCATTCTTGCCAGACCCCAAAGCTTAAGGCCCCGATGGTCAGATAGGTCACCGCCGTCGCGGCCGCCACCGCGCCAAGATTGCGATCCCTCTGGGCCAAATTATTGATCAGGCTAAAAATCGCCACCCAGGCCAGACACATAAGCGCCGCCCCAATCGCGCCAAGCTCAAGCCAGATCTGCAGGGCGGCATCATGGGTGTGCAGCGGGATTTCGGTAAAAATGCGGCTAGTATCTAGCCCCCAACCCTGGACTGGATGCTCAATAATGCGGGCCGTGGCAAAGCGCCAAATATCTAGCCGCGCATCCCAGGACGCGCCAAGCCTTTGACTCGCCCAGTCGAACACTCCCATCTGAACGGCGACCAGAATAACCACCGGCGCGACCAGCCAATAGACCAGGCTAGTCAAGGCGATCGCCAGACATGCGGCAGCGCCCGTCCTTTGCACCGCCACGAAAACCACGCCGCTTACGACCAGAGCGGCCAAGGGCGCATCCGAAGAGAACCGATAGGTCGATAGCCCAAGCCCAATCGCCAAAAGGGCGATCAAAAACGGGCCAAAGGCCCTGATCTTGTCAGAGGCCAAACACAAGGCCGCTGGCCAGAACAACAGACCCAGGACATATGTGCCCTGAGCCACATTGCGCATGGCCAGTTCCGTGCGGATCGGTTGGCCGACCATGGCCTTGATCGCCTGATAAAAGCTGGCGCTTTGCAGGGCCTCAATCATCAAGATCCCGGCCAAGAGCGTCATGCCCCCGGCCATGACCCAAAGAGCGCGCTGGGCCGAAGTTTCGCACAATTGGGCAGCGCTCATAATGAACACGCTGCACACGGCCAGCTGCAACAATAGCTTCATACCCGTAACCATTTCCGGACGCGGATATTCTAGGACCAGACCCGGATTTGGCGATGCCGGGCTCCAGATCAGACTAATCACCGCCCATAGCGCCAAGGCCAGCCAAGGCCAAACAACCGGTTGGGGCGGGCGCACCCTTCCCAGGCCTGTCAGACACAATAGGCCGCCAAGCCCAATAAGCGGCGCAAAGCCAAGCGGCCCAAGATAGCCGAGCAAGGCCGTCATCAGATACACGCCAATCATCAAGCCGCCGCGCCAAGGGGTCTCGACCGCCGACGCCCGGCGCGCGGCCTTGACCCGCGTCGCAGGTGAAGGATTGGCGGTAAGGGCCCTCATGCGGCGTTGGCATGGCCCGGCGGGGCCTGTTTATCACGCATGGTCACCAATTCTTCTGCCGCGGTCGGGTGTACGGCGCAGGTCTGGTCCCACTGGGCCTTGGTTACACCCAACTTGATCGCAATCGCCGCCATCTGGATCATCTCGCCCGCCTCTGGCCCGACAATATGACAGCCGACAATCTTTTGGGTTTCGGTGACCACAATAAGCTTCATCAGCATGCGGTCCTGATCGCCGGTAAAGGTGTATTTCATCGACCGGAACCGGGCCAGATAGATGTCTAGCTCGCCATATTGCTGGCGCGCCTCGGCCTCGCTCAAGCCCACCGTCCCGACCGAGGGCTGGGAAAACACTGCCGTTGCGACCGTGTCATGGTCAAAGCTGGAAGGAATGCCGCGATAGACCGTATCGGCAAAGGCCACAGCTTCGCGGATCGCAACCGGGGTCAGATTGATCCGGTCGGTCACATCGCCGATGGCATAAATATTGTCGATACTGGTCTTGGAATAGGCATCCACAGCAACCGCACCGCGCGCATTCAAGGCCACGCCAGCCGCCTCTAGCCCTAGGCCCTCGACATAGGGCTCGCGGCCAACCGCGAACATGACCGCATCAGTGGTGATATCGAGCCCGTCCTGCAAATGGCTGACAATACCGCCCGGGGTCTTTTCAAGGCTTTGGTGGCGCTGATTGAACACGAACTTGACGCCCTGTTTTTGCATTTCTTCGGCCAGATGCACGCGCACATCCTCATCAAAGCCGCGCAAGATGTTATCGCCGCGATAGATTAAGGTGGTGTCTACGCCCAAGCCCTTGAAAATACCGGCAAACTCAACGGCAATATAGCCGCCGCCGACGATCAATATGCTCTTGGGCAGGCTTTCCAAATGAAAGGCCTCATTGGAGCTGATGGCGTGTTCAATGCCGGGCACGTCCTTGGGCCACCAAACGCGCCCGCCAACAGCGATCAAGATCTTGTCCGCCGTCACGGTCCGGTCTTGGCCGACCAGTTCAATCGTATGGGCATCGACCAGCTTGGCGCGGGCCATGATTAGTTCTGCCCCGGCCTTGTTCAGATTGGTTTGGTAGATCCCGGACAGGCGCGCGATTTCCGCGTCCTTGCGCGCCAAAAAGGTCGGCCAGCTAAATTGCGGCGCCGCTTCGCCCTTTGGCAGGCTCCAGCCAAAGCCTTCGGCAGTGTGGAAGGCGTGGCTAAATTCAGACGCATAGACCATGAATTTTTTGGGCACGCAGCCGCGCACCACACAGGTGCCGCCGACCTGATCTTCTTCGGCGACCGCGACCTTGGCCCCGGTGGCGGCGGCCAGACGCGCCGCACGCACCCCGCCAGAACCCGCGCCAATTACAAACAGGTCATAGTCATAACCGGCCATGGTCGTCTCCAAACATCAATTCATGTAAAAATAAGGCGTTTAGGGCAAGAGCCTCAGCACGTCGCCATCGCCGCCCAGCAAGGCCTCATCGGCCAGGTCCAAAAACAGACCATGATCAACAACCCCGGTCACACTTTTTAAGGCATCGGCCAGGGCCGAGGGGTCGCGGATCGCACCGCAAGCCGCATCATAGATCAGATTGCCGCCATCG
>CANGEH010000118.1 GCA_947452665.1 Caulobacteraceae bacterium | reverse complement strand
TCTTGGGCAATCTGGAAGACGCCATTCCCGCCGATGCCAAGACCGCAGCGCGGCATGGCTTTATCGAAATGGCCAATGCCACCGATTTTGCCGCCATGGGGGTTGGGCTCTGGACCCGGATTAATTGCCTTAATTCGCCTTGGCTGATGGATGATGTCACCGAGATTGTGGCTGGGGTCGGCGATCGGCTGGATGTCATGATGGTGCCCAAGGTCGAGGGGCCGTGGGACATTCACTTTATGGACCAACTCTTGGCCGTGCTCGAGGCGCGCCATGGCCTGACAAAGCCAATCCAGCTGCACGCGATTTTGGAGACCGCCGAGGGGGTCAATAATATCGAAGCCATTTGCGCCGCTAGTCCGCGCATGCAGGGCATTAGCCTGGGCCCCGCAGATCTGGCCGCTTCGCGCGGTATGAAGACCACCCGCGTTGGCGGCGGTCATCCCTATTACCGGGTCATTGAAGACCCCAAGGCCGATGGTAGCGCCCGCGCCGCGGTGCAGCAGGATCTTTGGCACTATACCATGGCCAAGATGGTCGATGCCACGGCGGCCTATGGCCTTAAGGCCTTTTACGGCCCGTTTGGCGATATTGCCGATCTAGAAGCCTGCGAACAGCAGTTTCGCAATGCCTTCCTTATGGGCTGCGCCGGCGCCTGGACCCTGCATCCCGACCAGATCGCGGTGGCCAAGAAGGTGTTCAGCCCCGATCCCGGCGAGGTCGCCTTTGCGCAAAAAATCCTTGCCGCCATGCCTGATGGCAGCGGCGTGGCCATGATTGACGGCAAGATGCAGGATGATGCCACCTGGAAACAGGCCAAGGTTCTGGTTGATTGTGCCCGACAGATCGCCGCCAAGGACCCGCATTTGGCGCAGATTTACGGGTTCTAGGCGCGCTTAAGGCCAAGCCTTTAGACCCCGCCCTTGTGATAGGGCGGGAACAGGCCTAGTTTCTTCACCCTAGAACGGGGCTAAACATAGAGCAGCATGGCTACGCATTATCTCGAATTCGAACGTCCGATCGCTGAGCTTGAGACCAAAATCGAAGAGTTGAGCAAGCTCTCCGATACGGCCGGGGCCGGTGCCTTTGATGGTGAGATGGCCGCCCTGCGTGCGCGCGTGGATGTCTTGCGGCGCGAATCCTATGCCCGGCTCGATCCTTGGCAAAAGACCCAGGTCGCGCGCCACCCACAAAGGCCGCATTTTATCGATTATGCGGCGGCCCTCATCGAGGAATTTGTCGAGCTGCGCGGCGATCGGTGTTTTGCCGATGATCAGGCGATTATTGGCGGTCTTGGCCGGTTTCGCGGCATTCCGGTCGTGGTCATGGGCCATGAAAAGGGTCACGACACCACCACCCGCCTAAAGCACAATTTCGGCATGGCCCGCCCTGAGGGCTATCGCAAGGCTGTGCGCCTGATGGATCTTGCAGAACGCTTTAACCTGCCGGTGATTACCTTTGTCGATACGGCTGGGGCCTATCCAGGCATTGGCGCCGAGGAACGCGGCCAAGCTGAGGCCATTGCCCGCTCGACCGAGCGCGGCCTGACCCTGAAAGTGCCCATGGTCGCGACCGTGACCGGCGAAGGCGGATCGGGCGGCGCGATTGCCCTGGCCGGGGCCAACCGGGTCCTGATCTTGGAACACTCCATTTATTCGGTGATTTCGCCCGAGGGCTGCGCCTCGATCCTGTGGCGCGACGGCTCCAAGGCCAAGGATGCGGCCGAGGCCATGAAGATCACGGCCCAGGACCTGTTGGGCCTAAAAATCGTCGACCGGATTATTGAAGAACCCGCTGGCGGTGCCCATTCAGACCCCCAGGCGGCGATCCAAGCGGTTGGTGATGCGCTCGAACAAGAACTTACCGCCCTGATGCCCCTGTCGGCCGCAGAACTGCTTAGCCAACGCGCTGAAAGATTTTACGCCATTGGACGGGCTGGACTGAGCTGAAACGCTTTTCGTCCTCGTCATAGCGGCCTATGTTGACGCTTATGGCGAACAAACCTGAATCCCCCGTCGAGCCCTTCAAGCGTGCCCTGGCCAATGCGGCCCGGTCCTTGGCGGAAATGTCTGATCTTGACGTGGTGTTTTCCGGCGATGGGCCAAGCCTTGTCGGCAATAAGCTCATACTGCCGCACCCGCCGCGCGATCTGCCGCCGCTAGAGGCCGCGCGCCTGCGCGGTCTGGCCGACCAGATGGCGCTTCGGCTGTCGCATCATGATGCCAGCGCCCATGCCCGCCTGCGCCCCACAGCCCCGCCCGCTGCGGCCATATTCGAAGCGGTGGAACAGGCCCGGATTGAGGCGATCGGCGCCAATGCCCTGATGGGCGTGCGCGACAATCTGAATGTGGTCTTGGATGCCGCGATTGAGCGCAAGGGCCTAGCGCGCATGGAAGACCGCGCCGCAGTGCCGATTCCGGATGTCATTGGCCTCATGGTGCGCGAGCGCCTGACCGGTGAGGCACCGCCCGCCGCAGCCAAGGCCATTGTCGATATGATGCGCGCCGATATTGAGGCCAAGGCCGGGGCCGATCTGGACCGCCTGGCCAAGGCGATTAATGACCAGGCCGCCTTTGGCAAGATTACCCGCGAAATCCTGCGCGATCTGGATATGGGCGATGAGGACGAGGCCAATGCCTCTGAACCCAATGAAGACGAGTCCAACGACCAGCAAGAAACCCCCGACGATCAGGGCGATGACGGCGAGGGTCAGGGCGAAAGCCAGGACGCAGCCTCGATGGAGGAGAGCGATAGCTCCGAAACCGACGGCCAGCCCGGCGATGAACAGAGCCAGACCGAGGATGACGGCGAAACCGAAATGAGCGACGAGTCGCCCGATATGGGAGACGGGGCCAAGCCGGCCCGGCCAGAAGCCAAGGATCCCGGCGGACGCGAGGCGGCCTATAAGATCTTTACCGCTGCCTTTGATGAAACCGTTGATGCTGACGAACTCTGTGACGCCGAGGAACTAACCCGACTGCGCGCCTATCTGGACCAACAATTGGCCAATCTTTCCAGCGTCGTCTCGCGCCTCGCCAATCGGCTGCAAAGGCGGCTGATGGCCCAGCAAAACCGGTCCTGGTCGTTTGATCTGGAAGAGGGCATGCTGGATGTCGCGCGCCTGACGCGGGTGATTATTGACCCCACCGCGCCGCTTTCCTTCAAACAGGAAGAAGACACAGAGTTTCGCGATACCTGCGTGACGCTCCTGATCGATAATTCTGGCTCGATGCGGGGGCGGCCAATCATGGTCGCCGCTGTCTGCGCCGATATCTTGGCTCGGACTTTGGAGCGCTGCGGCGTTAAGGTCGAGATCTTAGGCTTTACCACCCGCGCCTGGAAGGGCGGCTCGGCGCGCGATGAATGGATCCGCTCGGGCAAGCCTGCCACGCCCGGCCGCCTGAACGATTTGCGCCACATCATCTATAAGAATGCGGACGCCCCCTATCGCCGGGCCAGACGCAATCTGGGCCTAATGATGCGTGAGGGCCTTTTGAAAGAAAATATTGATGGCGAGGCCCTGATCTGGGCGCATCAAAGGGTGATCGGTCGGCCAGAGGCGCGCAAGATCTTGATGGTCATCTCTGACGGCGCGCCCGTCGATGATTCCACCTTGTCGGTGAATTCGGGTCATTATCTGGAACGCCACCTGCGCCAGGTGATCAGCGATATCGAGACCGCCTCGCCGGTTGAGCTGATTGCGATCGGCATTGGCCATGATGTTACCCGCTATTATCGCCGCGCCGTGACCATTGTCGATGTCGAACAATTGGGCGGGGCCATGACCGAGCAATTGGCCAGTCTGTTTGAAGAAGAACCCCGCCGCGTTGCCAAGCGGGCCAACCTCTTGACCGCGCCGCCCACCACTCAAGGCCCGCCTGCCCTGAAAGGCACGGCCAAGACCAGTTTCAAGGCGGTGCGCGAGGCCGTCGGTTAATGCAAAAGCGCTGGGCCCTTCTGGTCGTCATTGCGCTTTTGGCAGCCTGTACGGCTAAGGCACAGTCCGATCGCTCGGGGCCGGTCACGATTAGCGCTCAGGCGGTTTTTCTTAATCCGCAAGCGCTAGGTCAGACGCAGATCGGGGCCTTGACCTATGCCGGGGGCCTAGCGCTCACCGGCGCAGACGGCCAAAGGCTTGGCGGCCTGTCGGATCTGGTCATCGATGCCGAGGGGGCCTTGACCGCGATCAGCGATGAGGGCGACCGGCTGCAAGCAAGGCTGAGCACCGGGCCGGACGGTCGCCTAGCAGGACTGGACCAGGCTAGGCTTAACCCGGTTCTGGGCTTGGACAATAAGGCCCTACCCAGTAAGTTTGAAGCCGATGCCGAGGGTCTGGCCGTCTGGCCCAATGGCGATCTGATGGTCAGTTTTGAGCATAATCACCGCATCTGGCTCTATCCGGCCGCAGGCGGTGCGCCGCTGCCCTTACCCATGCCAGACGTCGCTATGCCGCCTAATGATGGGATGGAGGGCTTGTCGCTCGCCCCGTCACAGGGCCTGGACGCCTATTGGGTTGGGGTTGAGGCGGGTGGCATCTGGCTTTGCCGAATCAAGACCGACTGCAATGCCTATCCTGCCCTTCCCCTGCCGCCGCAAGGCTATCGCCTATCTGGCCTGCGCGAAGGGCCGGACGGCCAGCTCTTCATCCTGCACCACAGTTGGAACCCGGCCCAGGGCTCGCGGATTGTGTTGAGCGTGATCACGGACCCGGCTGGTCCAGCGCCCAAGACTATTCAGATCTTAAGTCTGGCCCCGCCCCTCAGCACAGATAATTTCGAAGGTATTGCCGTGACCAAGGCCGCAGGCGGTGTCTTGCGGATATATCTTCTGTCTGACGATAATTTTTCCAAGACCCAAAGAACCTTGCTGATGGCGTTTGATCTGGCGCCACCAGCAAGACCGTGAGCACTAGGTCCCAGCTCCCCACCGCTTTCCCCGCGAAGGCGGGGACCCAGACCGTTTGCCTCGGCCTGTGATCCATCATCTGGATCCCCGCCTTTGCGGGGAAGGGGTGGAGGGGGATGGGGGTTTAGGCCCCCTTCCCTCAGCTATCGCCGGTACTTCCCCCAAGGGGGGAAGATTTGCTGTTCTTAATCCTCCCCCCCTGGGGGAGGGGGACCGCGAAGCGGTGGAGGGGGCCAGCACCGGCCTTTCCGCCCTCCGCCTTCTGCGCAATAAGCGCAGACCTAGGCGGCCAGCATGCCTTCGAGGCGGCCGCGAATGATCTGGGTGGCTTCGGTCATGATCCGGTCCAAAAGCTCTTGGCAGGTCGGAATGTCATGGATAAGGCCCGCCACCATGCCGCAGGACCATGCCCCGGCATCCATTTCACCATTGAGCATAATGCGCGGATAGACCCCGGCTACTTCCTCAATAATGTCCTCAAACTTGATATTGGCCCCAAGTTCTTTTTCCTTGGCCAGCAGCTTTTCCACCCCGGCATTGTTCAAGACGCGCTCTGTATTGCGCAAGGGGCGCATGACCAGGCGGGTATCCAGCTCAGACGCCGCCACAATCGCCTGTTTCACATTTTCATGCACAGGCGCTTCCTTGGTGGCGATAAAGCGGGTGCCCATATTCATGCCGTCTGCGCCCATGGCCAGGGCCGCAACCAGCGAGCGGGCATCGGCCATGCCGCCGGATGCTAGGAACGGAATTTTCAACTCTTCCGCCGCGCGGGGCAGAAGGATCATATTGGGCACATCGTCTTCGCCGGGATGACCGCCGCATTCAAAGCCATCGACACTGACCGCGTCGCAGCCAATGGCTTCTGCCTTGAGCGCATGGCGCACGGCGGTGCACTTATGCACGACCTTGATGCCGTTTTCTTTCAGGACGGGCAGCCATTTGACGGGGTTATTGCCAGCCGTCTCAACGATCTTTACGCCGCCCTCGATAATGGCCTTGATATAGCCCGGATAGTCCGGCTGGTTGACCGAGGGCAGGAAGGTCAGATTGACGCCAAAAGGCTTGTCGGTCAGGCCCCGGCACTTGGCGATTTCCTTGGCCAGATCTTCGGGCGTGCGCTGGGTCAGGGCGGTGATAATGCCAAGCCCACCCGCATTCGACACGGCCGCAGCCAGTTCAGCAAAGCCAACAAAATGCATGCCGCCCTGCATGATGGGGCGCTCAATGCCAAACATTTCGGTAATACGGGTCTTCATGGGGTCAGGTCCTGATAAATTGCCAATCTTAGCCCAGACCTTGACGCTAAAACGCGCGTTTGAAAATCCCTAAATCAGCACACCGCTTGCCAAGGCTAGGCCTATCGCCCGCCGCCGCCGGTGATTTCCTTGATCAGGGCTTGAACCGGGGCCTTGCCACCGACACCCCAGACAATCTTCATATGCGCCAAGGCGCGGGCGGCCGCGTCCTCAAACCGCCAGTCGCAGTCATCGAACTTACAGTCGGTAAAGACCGGCAGATCGCCGCCCTTATAAACCATGCGACAGCCGCGAAATTCGCAGTCCGCAAAGGCCTCGCCATCGAGCTGGACCGTTTCGTGATTGAACAGTGTGTCGGTCTGCATAATCAGTCCCTAGGCCTCGTCGTCCTGGTCCGCATCGGCCTGATCGCCCGAGCCAGCCTTTTCACGTTCACGCTCTTCGCGCTTAGCGGCGGCCTTTTCAGCGAGCTTGGCAGCCTTAAGCCGCTCACGCTCCATGCGTTCGAAATTATAATTGGGTTTGCGCGCCATCTTGGCGATCTCCCTTAGGGCCGCCAAGTCTATGGCAGCGGTTATTTACGGGCCTTGCGGGCGGCGTATTTGGCGTCGCG
>CANGEH010000117.1 GCA_947452665.1 Caulobacteraceae bacterium | reverse complement strand
CGGGTCAAAAGCATGGCCAAGGTGGTATGGGCCAGACGTCCCTCAAACGGATAACAGACCAGATAGTGCTTCTTGCCACGCGGAAAGGTCTCGACCAGCAATTCATCGGCCGCCGGAATGGCGGAATAGGTCTTTTGTGCGCCAAGCCAATCCTGGACATCGCCCGGCAGCTTTGACCAGCTCGCCTGGTCCATAATCATGGCCCGCACCCGCCCGGCCAGATGGCTGGACATGGCGAACTTGGCCCCGCCCCAGCTGGGGATCTTGGGCTGGGTATCGTTAGAGCGGGTGACGCGGGCATCATTGCCGCTGACGCCCTCAAACCGCCAGACCTGGCCGCCAAACAGGAAGGTATCGCCCGGTGTGAGCTGCTCGACATACCATTCCTCGACCTCGCCAATCTTGCGGCCGCCGCCATGACGACCGGATGAGACGCGAAGGGTGAGTGTGCCGCCCGTGACAATGGCCCCAACATTGAGCCTATGCCTTAGAGCGGTCTGGGCATTGCGGGCGCGCCAAAGGCCGTCCTGGCCCAGAACAATCCGGTGAAACTGGTCATAGGTGCGCAGCGCATAGCCGCCAGTGGCGACGAAATTCAGAACACTGTCAAAGGCCTCTCGCGTTAAGTCCTGATAGGGCGCGGCGCTTATGGCCTCCTCAAACAGGGCGTCGCTGCTTAGGGCCTCGCCGCAGACCGCTCCCATCAGGTGCTGGGCCAGCACGTCCAGCGCCCCGGAGCGGCTGGCCTCGCCGTCCATGGCCCCGGCGGCCACCGCCTCGCGCGCGGCCTGACATTCGAGCATTTCAAACCGGTTGGCGGGCACCAGTATGGCGCGCGAGGCCTCGTCCAGCCGGTGATTGGCCCGTCCAATGCGCTGGACTAGGCGCGAAGAGCCCTTGGGCGCGGCCAACTGGATCACCAGATCCACCGCGCCCCAGTCTATGCCCAGATCAAGCGTTGAGGTGCAGACCACGGCCCTTAGCGCGCCCCTGGTCATGGCCGCCTCGACCTTTCGCCTCTGTTCGGGGGCGAGCGAGCCATGGTGCAGGGCAATCGGCAAATTGTCCTCGTTCAGGCGCCACAGGGCCTGAAACGCAAATTCCGCCTGCCAGCGCGTATTGACAAAGACCAGGGCCGTGCGGGCGGTCTTGATGGTCTCATAGACCTCAGCCATGGCGTGCTGGGCGGTGTGGCCGGCCCAGGGCACGCGCTCATCGGATAAGAGCACCTCAATTTCAGGCGCGGCCCCGGCCTGTCCCAGCACCAGATCGGCAATTTGCGGCGCAGGCGCGATCCAGCGGCGCAGATCGTCGGGATCGGCCACGGTCGCCGAAAGGCCAACGCGCCTAGCTTGCGGCGCAAGACTGTGCAGACGCGCCAGACCCAGGGCGAGCAGGTCGCCACGCTTTGAGCCGCGCAGGGCATGGACCTCGTCAATAATCACGCAATGCAGGTCGGCAAAATAGGCTCTTGCCCCTTCCCAGGCGCAGAATAGGGCCAATTGCTCGGGCGTGATCAATAATATGTCCGGCGGATAAGTCTTTTGCCTTTGACGTTTGGCCAGGCTGGTATCGCCAGTGCGGGACTCAACCTTGATCGTCAGGCCCATCTCCTCGATCGGGACAATCAGGTTGCGGGCAACATCGACGGCCAAGGCCTTGAGCGGTGAGATATAGAGGGTATGGACCCCGCGCGGTGCATTGGGCTTAGGGCGCTCGTCCAGATCAATCAGGCTGGGCAGGAAACCCGCCAGGGTCTTGCCGCCGCCGGTGGGGGCGATCAGCAGGGTATGGCGCCCAGCCCTTGCCCGCTCAATCATCGCCAATTGATGCGCGCGCGGCGTCCAGCCCTTGGCCGCAAACCAGGCTTGAAACCGGTCGGGCAGGGTCGTGATCGGCGGAGTGTCCTTAGGCGCGGGCAGGGTGGCAGACCTTTAGAAAATCGGTGCAGTCAGGCCCTGCCTATACCATGGTGCAGCGTGATCTAGTCCAGCTTGACCTTAACCTTGGCCGACAGGCCAGAACGCAGGCGGGCAAGATCGGCCTGGCCTGGATCGAGCTGGATGCGTACCGGCACGCGCTGGACGATCTTGGTGAAATTGCCGGTGCCGGGCTCAAATGGCAAAAGGCCAAATTCGGAGCCAGAGCCGGGCGATAGGCTTTCAACCTTGCCTGTGAAATTGCGACCCGGCAGGGCGTCTAGCCTGACCTCGACGGTTTGGCCAACCAGCATGCGACTGGTCTGGGTTTCCTTGAAATTGGCGATCACATAGAGCGATCGTAAAGGCACGACCGTCAATAGCCGCGATCCAGGCTGGACATAGGTCCCGACCTCGGCCTTGCGGTCTGCAACCACGCCCGCGATGGGCGCGGTAATCACCGTATGGTCCGCGTCCTGTTTGGCCAGCATCAGGGCGGCTTGGGCCTGGGCCTTTTGCGCCAAGAGCTCGGCACGCCGAAGGCCAACCACATCAACCTGTTTGCGCGATACGGCCAGCGCAGCGCGGGCCCGGTCCGATTCAGCCGCCGCGCGAATGGCACTGGCCTGGGCCTCATCGAGTTTTTGCCGGGCGATGGTGCCGCTGGCGAGCAGGGCCTGATAGCGGCTCTTGTCGGCAGCGGTGCGCGCCCGGTCGGCATCGGCGGCCTGAATGCGCGTTTGCACCTCTGCGGTGCTGGCGCGGGCTAGGTCATATTCGCTCGCCAACCTTGCGAGTGCTGCGTCGGCTGCGGCAAGGCTTGCCTGGGCGGCCAAGAGGCGCTGGGCATAGTCAGAGCCATCCAGCTCAACCAGGGGCTGGCCCGCCATAACCACTTGATTATCCTTGATCAGGACTGACATGATCTGGCCGCGAATGCGCGGCGACACCACGGTCATATCGGTCTTTAGATAGGCATTATCGGTCGAGACCGAGGGCTTGGCGACCAAGATCAGGCCGATACCGATGGCGGCGACCAGGACGGCAATGCCAAGAATGATCAGGGCGCGGGGCGAGCGGCGGCTGGGCGCGGCTGGGCTGGTCATCGCTCAAACACCAAGAGGGTTGAGGTTGCGCTGGCATAGAGCCGGCCCGCCTCGTCGGTTAGGCGGCCCTCAGCAAAGGCGGCGCGGCGGCCAAGGGTGGTGACCGTGCCTGTTGCGGTGATTGGGCCGGTGCTGGCGGTCATGGCCTTGTGATAGGCAATCTTAAGTTCGAGCGTCGTATAGCCCTGGCCCGGCTTGAGCGCCGAATGCACGGCGCAGCCAACAGCGGAATCGAGCAAGGTGGCGGCATAACCGCCATGCACGGTGCCGATCGGATTATAGACATCCTCGTCCGGTGTGCCGCCAAACACCACCTTGCCTTCCTCGATCGAGATAACCTTGAATTTAAGGGTCTGGCCAATGCCGCGCTTGTATCCGCCCTGTTGAAAGGCGGCTTCTAACTGCTCTAGGCCGGTCATTTCGGCGAGGGATTTGGTGGACGTGGTCATGCGGTCTCCATTGTCAGGTCCGCTATGCCGATGCGCATACGGACAGAATTACGGGTTTGGGCCAGGACTTGGTCGGCGCAGCCTGGGTCGGATATGGCGCGGGCCAGGGTCAGGCCGCCGACAATCTCGCTGACGATCGAGGTCGCTAGGGCCTGACGATCCGGCGCCGTGCCTTGGACGATTAGACCAGCGACGAGGTCAACCAAGCGCTCATAGCCTTGATCAAATGCGGTCCGGGCGGTGGACGGCATTTGATCCGCCATGCCTATAAGCGCTGCAATCGGACAGCCGCGGTCGCGTCGATCACGATGTTCGCTCGACAAGTATTGATCAATGAAAACGGCCAAGGCTTGGCTTGGGGGAAGGGTGCCAAGCGTATCGGCCCGCCGCCTTGCGACATCGGCAAACATGGCTTCAATCGCGGCCGCAATCAGGGCATCCTTAGACGGGAAGTGCGCATAAAAGCCGCCATGGGTCAGGCCAAGGCTGGCCATGAGTTGGGCAATGCTCACGCCAGCAGGCCCCTTGGCCCGCATCTGCCTTGCGGCCACCCTGACCAGGTCTTGGCGGGTCTTATCCTTGTGCTCGTCGCTATAGCGCATGAAAAGGGTTGCCGTTCCATTATATGATGATCATCATATAATGGAGCTGTGCTCAGGAGCAAGTCATTGGCATCGACCTTAGTGGACCCCGTCGACCCGGCATCGGACAAGCCCCTGCCAGAGCGGTCCGAGACGGCCAAGCTGATCTTGTTTGGCGTTATGGCGTTTGGCCAGTTTATGGCCCTCTTGGATATCCAGATCGTCGCCGCGTCCTTGAATTCGATCCAGGCGGGTCTATCGGCGGGACCGGACGAGATTGCGTGGGTCCAGACCGCCTATCTGATGGCCGAGATTGTCATGATCCCGCTGGCCGCCTTTCTGTCGCAAGCTATTTCAACGCGGTGGCTATTCACCGCCTCGGCGGCCTTGTTCACTCTGTCTTCGCTGGCGTGTGGTCTGGCTTGGAACATCGAGTCCATGATCGTGTTTCGCGCGATCCAGGGCTTTGTTGGCGGGGCCATGGTGCCGACCGTGTTTGCCACTGGCTACCGATTGTTTTCCGGCCCGCGCCTGGCCATGATCCCCGCCATATTGGGCGTGGTCTCGACCCTGGCCCCTACGCTAGGCCCCAGTGTCGGCGGCTGGATTACCGAGGCGGCAGGCTGGCGCTGGCTGTTCTTCATGAATGTTGTGCCCGGCGTCATGATCACCATATTGACCCCGATCTTGGGGCGGGTGGACAATGCCAATCCGGCCATGCTTCGTCGGATTGACTGGGTTCACGTGCTCGGTCTGGCGGTATTTTTGGGCGCGTTGCAATTCACGCTCGAAGAAGGTCCAAGGCATGAATGGTTGAACGATCCGGCCGTGGCCATAGCGCTCTGGCTTTCGATTGTTGGATTTGTCGTGTTTCTCGAGCGGTCATTTCGCAGTGCCGCGCCGGTGGTCAAGCTAACGCCGTTTCGCAATCCGACCTTTACCCTGGCCTGTATGCTGAATTTCGTGACCGGCTTTGGTCTTTATTCCGCCACCTATCTTCTGCCGGTGTTTTTGGGCCGGGTGCGCGGCTATACCAGTCTGGATATTGGCACCACGGTCTTTGTCACGGGCTGTTTCATGTTCTTTGGCGCGCCGATCGCGGCCCGCCTTTCGACCCGGGTTGATCCGCGTTTTGTCATTGGCGCAGGCTTTTCGATCTTTGCGCTCGGCCTCTGGATGCTGGCCCATATCACCACCGAGTGGGGCTTTGCTGAGCTGTTTATTCCGCAAGCCGTGCGCGGTTTTGCCGTGCTCTTATGCATTGTCCCGGCGGTTGGTATGGCCCTCTCGACCGCCTCGCCAGCCGATCTTCCCTATGCCAGCGGCCTATTTAATCTGGTGCGAAACCTGGGCGGGGCAGTTGGCATAGCCCTGGTCAATACCGGGATTCAGGACTTTAGCCGCCTGCATGTTCTGCGCCTTAGCGAAGGCATGGGCCAGAGCCTAGGTGCGGCGCAAGAGTTTGTTCAGGGCATGAGCGCGCAAATGGGGCAGATCACTGGTGATTCAGGCTTGGCACTCTTGAGCGCCCAGTCTGTTCTGGGGCGCATCGTTGTGCGAGAAGCCACCACCTTGGCCTTTCGGGACGTGTTTGCCCTGATGGCCCTCGTCTTTATCTGCGCGCTTTGCCTGGTGCCGTTTGCTAAGCCCCGCATTGCCCCCGACGGGGCGGCGGCGGGCATGGCTGGGCACTAGGTCCGGGCCAATCCCCTGACCGCCATTAGGACCCCGCCTTGCCCCAATTGATCACCATTACCGATCCCGATGATCCGCGCATTGCCGCCTATCGGCATGTGCGCGAGCGCGACCTGGTTGGGCGTGAGGGCCTGTTTATTGCCGAGGGCGAGATTGTGGTGCGGGTTCTGGCGCGGGCACCACGGTTTAAGGTGCAGTCCCTGCTTTTGGCCGAGCGTCAGGCGGTGCGGCTAGCCGAGGTCTGGCAGGGTTTGCCGGAAAACGTGCCGGTCTATCAGGCCGGCCAGGCCGTTATGGACGCCATTGTCGGCTTTCCGATCCATCGCGGCATTCTGGCCTTGGGACAAAAGCCGCCCCGGCTTGATCTGGACTCTGTTCTGACGGGGCTTGGGCCCAGCGCCCTGGTCGTGGGCTTAAGCGCGATTGCCAATACCGACAATATGGGCGGCATCATGCGCAATGCCGCGGCCTTTGGGGTGGACGCGGTGGTGCTGGATTCCGATTGCTGCGATCCACTCTATCGCAAGGCCATCCGTGTGGCCGTGGGGGCCAGCCTCTTGGTGCCCTTTGTCCAATTGCCGCCGGGCGCCGATATGGTCGGCCAGCTTCAAGCCCATGGCTTCGAGACCTTGGCGCTTAGTCCGTCGGGTGAAACCGCTCTAGGCGATCTGGTCCGCGCACCGCGCTGCGCCATCCTGCTGGGGGCCGAGGGGCCAGGGTTGGGCGCGGACGTGCTTGGCCGCGCGCGCAGCGTGCGCATTCAGATGGCCGGCGGATTTGACTCGCTCAATGTCGCCACCACCAGCGGCATTGTCCTGCACCATCTTAGCCGCGTGGCAGGTTTGCCGACCTAAAACCAAAAAGGGCGGACCTGTTTGCACAGGCCCGCCCTCAATTTTGTCAGTTCCGGGTCGCTGACCTAGGTCAGGTGCCCATGGACCTGTGCTTAGACAGCTTGCAGCTGGCCAGCGGACATCTTGCCGCTACGTTGATCCTTTTCGAGGACGTAGCTGACCGTTTGACCTTCG
>CANGEH010000116.1 GCA_947452665.1 Caulobacteraceae bacterium | reverse complement strand
GAGTTGCTGGAACCTGTTTCGGACCGGTTATCGGCTCAAATCCTGACGAAAAAGTCACGGCTGTGCAGTTTTTAACCGTTTTGGCGCAATCTCGGCGCGCTAAGATTGACAGATTGGCGTTCCGCAGCGACAACCCATAGCCTTCCCGCCTCGAGGTTTTCACCCCCCGAGGCCTTCGCTATTGGAGGGTTTACCTTGTCCAGCCAAGCGCCTGTTTCGTCCTCGGCACAAGCTCATCTGATGGGCGTCTATAATCGTGCGCCGCTCGCGTTCGAGCGCGGCGAAGGCGCGCGACTAACCAGCACGGACGGTGAGGTTTATCTGGACTGTATGGCGGGGATTGCCACCAATGCGCTGGGCCATGCCCACCCGCGTCTGGTCAATGCGATCAAGACCCAGTCCGAAAAGCTGTGGCATGTCTCCAATATTTTCCGCATCCCCGAGCAGGAAAAGTTGGCCGATCGTCTAACCGCCGAAACCTTTGCCGATGTGGTGTTTTTCACCAATTCCGGCACAGAAGCGATTGAATGCGCGCTCAAGCTGGCGCGTAAATATCACTCGGCGCGCGGCAATCCTGAGCGCATCGATATCATCACCTTTGAAGGCGCCTTTCATGGCCGCACCTATGCGGCGGTCAATGCAGGCGGCAATCCCAGCTATACGGATGGTTTTGGTCCGCGACTGCCGGGCTATATCCACCTGCCCTTTGGTGATCATGAGGCCTTGAAGGCCGCGATCGGCCCAACCACGGCCGCGATCATGATCGAGCCGGTTCAGGGCGAAGGCGGCGCGCGCGCAGTGCCCGATGCCTGCCTGCGCGGCCTGCGCGAGCTTTGCGATCAAGAAGGCATCTTGCTGATCTATGATGAGGTCCAGTGCGGCCTCGGGCGCACAGGCAAATTGTTTGCCTATGAGTGGTCGGGTGCGGCCCCCGATGTCATGGCAGTGGCCAAGGCGCTGGGATCTGGCTTCCCGGTTGGGGCCTGTCTGGCCACCCGTGAAGCCGCCGCTGGCATGGTGGTGGGCGCGCATGGCTCGACCTTTGGCGGCAATCCCTTGGCCATGGTCGTGGCCTATGAAGCCGTTGATGAGATTGCCAAGCCCTCGACCCTAGATAATGTCCGCGAAGTGGCGGGCTATTTCACCCAGCAACTCAATGGTCTGAAAGATCAGTATCCCGACATTATTGTCGATGTGCGCGGGCGCGGTCTTTTGATCGGTATCAAGCTGATCCCGAATAATCGCGATTTTATGGTGCTGGCGCGCGATCAAAAACTGCTGGTCGCCGGCGGCGGCGATAATTGTGTGCGCCTCTTGCCGCCCCTGACCCTGACGATCGCTGAGGCCCAGGAGGCCGTGGCCAAGATTGGCCGCGCCTGTGAAGTCGCCCGCGAACACGCCAAGGCCAAGGCTTAAAATCGCGCTTAGGCGTCACACGCCTGTCACGTCCCCCTGTCACGCACAGGCCTTTCTGTTCCCGCCTCTGACGTCTGGTCTGAGGTGGTCTGAGGGATTTTTTGATGAAACCGCCCGTAAGGCACTTTTTAGATATTTGGCGGCTTGATGCAGCCAGTCTGCGCGGGATCTTGGATGATGCCCATGCCCGCAAGGCCGCACGCCGCGGCTGGGGTCAGGCGGTGGTGGATAGCGACGCGCCAGCCACTGGCCGCACGCTTGCCATGATTTTTGAGAAAAACTCCACCCGCACCCGATTTTCGTTTGATGCGGCGATCCGCCAGCTTGGCGGGGCCAGCATAATTGCCAATGCCGCCGATATGCAGCTTGGCCGGGGCGAGCCGATCGAGGATACGGCCCGGGTCCTGTCGCGGATGGTCGATGCGGTGATGATCCGCGCCAATCGCCACGAGGATGTCGAGCGCTTTGCCCAGGCCGCGAGCATACCGGTGATCAATGCCCTGACCGACCGCAGCCATCCTTGCCAGATTCTGGCCGACCTTCAGACCCTAGAAGAGCATCGTGGCCCGGTCGCCGGCAAGACCATTGCCTGGGTCGGGGATGGTAATAATGTCTGTGCCAGCCTGATCCATGCCGCTAGCCGGTTTGGCTTTCGCCTGACCATTGGCTGCCCGCCGCAATATCATCCCGATCTGGTTGATCTGGCCCGCGCCGCCGACCAAGGCGCCGATATCGAGATGACCGCCGATCCCCGCGCGGCGGTGGAGGGCGCAGACTGCGTCATTACCGATACCTGGGTCTCGATGGGCGATACCGATCACGATGCGCGCCTGAAAGCCTTTGAGCCGTTTCAAGTCGATGAGGCCTTGATGGCCCTAGCTGCCAAGGATGCCTTGTTCCTACACTGCCTGCCTGCACACCGCGGCGAGGAGGTGACGGACGGGGTGATAGATGGTCCCCAATCCAAGGTATTTGACGAGGCGGAAAATCGTATCCATGCGCAAAAGGCCGTCCTGGCCTGGTGCTTGGCCGCGAACTAACATCAAACCGGAGGGGCGAGGCGAGGGTGGCTGGATTGCAGCCCCCAGCCGCCCTATATAGCGGCCATGACTGATCTTGACCTAAACACCCTGCCCAGATCTCCCGATGATATGGTTGCCGCCTTCCAGATCGAGCGTGAAGCCGTGCGCGGGCGCATAGCGCGCCTGAGCGAGGTGGTCGACGATATCCTAAACCGCCATGACTATCCCGAGCCGGTCGCTAATCTATTGGGCGAGGCCTGCACCCTAGCGGCCCTGGTCGGGGCCAGCCGGAAATTTGAAGGCCGCCTGATCATGCAGGCTCAGGGCGATGGTCCTGTGCGTTATGTGGTGGCCGATTATGACACGGTCGGCGGCCTGCGCGGCTATTGCCGGTACGATGCCGAGCGGGTGGCGGAGATCAGTAAGGGCTTTGTGCGGCCAGGGGCAAAAAGCCTGCTGGGCGAGGGCCTGTTTATCATGACCGTTGATCAGGGCCCGGACATGGACCGCTATCAGGGCGTCACTGCGATTGAGGGTGAGACCCTAGCCCTCTGCGCCGAGCAATATTTCGCCCAGTCCGAACAGACCCCGACCCGGATACGTCTGGCGGTCGGCCAGATCCAGACCGATGGGGCCTTGTCTTGGCGTGCGGGCGGCATGGTGTTGCAAAATGTCGCCGAAGACGATGCCCGCGCCCCGACCCAGGAGGCCTGGGAGCGGTCGCAAGCCTTGTTTGAGACCGTTGGCGAGGACGAACTGATCGACCCCACCGTCTCGCCCGAGCTTTTATTGTTTCGCCTATTTCACGAAGACGGCGTGCGGATGTTTGAGCCCAAGCCGCTCAGCGCCATGTGCCGCTGTTCGCAGGACCGGATCGTCTCGGTCTTGCGGTCTTTTTCCGATGATGAGCGCGAAGGCATGGTCGAGGATGACGGCGTGATCCGGGTGACCTGTGAATACTGCTCGCGCATCTATGACGTCGCGCCAGAAACGGTTGCCAGCGCCTAGTTCAGCATCTTGCGCGCGCCGGGCAGATCGAGGGAAAACAGCGGGATCTCCACGTCAAACTGGCCGCCGTCTTCGATCAGCATCTGATAGGTGCCGTGCATGGTGCCGCTGGTCGTGCGCAGGGCACTGCCCGAAGTATAGCGATAGGCCTCGCGCGGCTTGAGCACGGGCTGTTCGCCGACCACGCCGTCGCCCTTGACCTCATTGACCTGGTTCAGCGCGTCGGTAATCACCCAGTGGCGTGACATCAAGGTGACGGTATCGGTGCCGTGGTTCTCGATCTCGACCGTATAGCCCCAGTAATACAGGCTGTTTTCCGGCTCGGACTCCTCGGGCAAATACTCGCTGAGCACCCGCACCAGAATGTCGCCGGTCTTTTTCTCATAGATGGGTGAGCCGCGAGACTTGGTGCGGCGCGGTATTCGGTTCATGCCGCGTCCAGCGCCCTTGCAATATCACGGCTCAGATCGCGGACATCCTCAAGGCCGACCGATACGCGCACCGTGCCCTCGGTCACGCCAATGGCGAGGCGTTCGGCTTCGGGTACGGCCCGGTGGGTAGTGGTTGGCGGATGGGTGGCCATGGACTTGGCATCGCCCAGATTGTTGGAAATATCGACAATTTCCAGCGCATTGAGGAAGTTAAACGCCGCCTGGCGTGAGCCCAGATCAAAGGCCAGCAGGCTGCCGCCCCCGGTCATTTGGGCCTTGGCTACCGCATATTGCGGGTGGTCCTTGCGGAAGGGATAAAAGATGCGCTGGGTCTTGGCATGGTCCGCGACCAGATCGGCAAGCACAGCCGCCGTCTCGGTCTGACGCCGCACCCGCAGGTCCAGGGTCTCCAGACCCTTGAGCAGCACCCAGGCATTAAACGGCGATAGGGCTGGACCTGTATGGCGCAGCATGTCGCGATAGGCCTCGTCCAAAAGCTCGGTCTGGCCCAGAATTGCGCCGCCCAGGACCCGGCCCTGGCCGTCAATATGCTTGGTGGCGGAATAGACCACCACATCGGCCCCCAGTTCCAAGGGCTTTTGGAAGATCGGGGTGGCAAAGACATTATCCACGACGACCTTGGCGCCCGCGGCCTTGGCCAGCTTGGAGACGGCGGCAATATCGGTGATTTCCAGCAAGGGATTGGCTGGGGTCTCAATCAAGAACACCTTGGTATTGGGCCGGATCGCGTCTTCCCAGGCCTTGAGGTCGGTGGCATCGACCATGGTGGTCTCCACACCAAACCGCGGCAGCCATTCTGCGACAATCCAGCGGCAAGAGCCAAACAGGGCCCGGCCAGCGACCAGATGATCACCGGCCCGCAACAGGCCCATCAGGGCCGCATGCACGGCCGCCATGCCCGAGGTCTGGGCGCGGCAGGACTGCGCGCCCTCCAGCAGGGCTAGCCGGTCTTCAAACATCTGGACGGTTGGATTGGCAAAGCGCGAATAGACATAACCGGGCTCTTCGCCATTGAAGCGCGCAACGGCGCTTTCGGCCGTGTCATAGACAAAGCTCTGGGTCAGGAACAAGGCTTCCGACGTCTCGTTAAACGCCGTGCGCATGGTGCCGCCCCGGATCAGACGGGTGGCGGTCTCCCAGGCATGCGGGTCTTCGGACATAATTTGCTCCTATAAATAGCGTCGGCATGAAAGGCATGGGTGGGGGTCAGGTCAAGGGGCAGGCGGCGCAAACTGGGGCTTTGAGGGCGTAGTGTGAGCGGTTTGGGGCTAAGATTGCGCTAAACTTGTCACAAGCCGGCCCGATCCCGTGCCATTACAAACCCAGCCACCCCTTGCCAGAATCTCCTTGGTCAGTGACTGTCGGGCCCATGAGCCAGACCTCCCTTGCGGGTATATTACCTTGCCAGTCCCTTGACGCCTTGATCGCGAGCGGTGCGATCGGTTCGGCCAGTGCGTTTGACGCCGACCAGGTGCAGCCCGCCAGTCTGGACCTAAGGCTCGGTGCGCGATGCTGGCGAATTCGCGCCTCCTTCCTGCCCGGGCTAGGCCGCACTGTGCGCCAGCGCATGGCCGATGTGGCCATGCATGAGATTGACCTGACCAAGGGCGCGGTGCTGGAACGCGGCTGCGTCTATATTGCCGAGATCCAAGAGCATCTGGCCTTGGCCCAAGGCGTCTCGGCCCGCGGCAATCCTAAGAGTTCGACCGGGCGCATTGATGTATTTGTGCGGCTAATGACCGATTACAGCCGCGCCTTTGACGATGTCGCCAGCGGTTATACGGGCCCGCTCTATATCGAGATCGCGCCCCAGACCTTTTCGATCCTGGCCCGCACGGGCACACGGCTCAACCAGCTAAGGCTGAAACAGGGCAGGCCGGCCTTGCTTGAGACGCGCAGTGTTGGGGTCGACTTAACCGGTGACCTGGCCGGGTTTCGCGCGCGGCGGCATGCGGGCGTGATCGATCTGGACAAGGTCGGTGGCCATGATCCGCACGATTTTTGGGAGGCGCTTGAGCCGCGCAAGGGCGAGTTGATGCTGGATCCGGGCGAGTTCTACATTCTGGCCTCAAAAGAGGCCGTGGAGATTCCGGTGATGCAGGCGGCGGAAATGACCCCGATTGATCCCTCGGTCGGCGAGTTTCGGGTCCATTATGCTGGCTTTTTTGATCCCGGCTTTGGCACATTAGAAGGCGGCGGCCTTGGGTCGCGCGGCGTGCTTGAGGTGCGCAGCCACGAAACCCCCTTCTTGCTTGAAGACGGCCAGACCGTGGCGCGGCTGGTCTATGAGCCCTTAATCGCCCTGCCAGACCGCCTCTATGGCACGGGCGGTTCCCACTACCAAAAACAGGGTCTGAAACTGTCCAAGCATTTTGGCGGCTGGTAGGGCGGTCTAGGTCCCAACTGCGCTGGCAATATCAGTGTGGCCAAAATCTGAGCCCTTGAACAAAAGCGGTGCATCATGGGTGCGCGCCAGCGCATAGGCAAAACAGTCGCCAAAATTGAGCTGGGCAGGGTGGCCACTGCCCTTGCCAAAATCGCGATAGGCTTGCCGAGCCAGCCTTGCCTGATCCAGCGTAAAGGGTTCGATCGCGATCTGGGCTATTTCGATCAGGCGGTCCAGATTGCGACTTAAGACTGGGTCGCCGCTGGCATCAATGACCAGACTGGCCTCCAGATAGGTGGGCGCAGACATACGCTTTGGCGACGTCGCCTGTTCGAGGGCCAGACTAAAGCGTTCAGCCTCGGCCTCGCCGCGCAAGATGGCGATCAGGGCCGAGGTGTCGATGATCATCGTGGCAGACCCTTGTCATCGTATAAGAGCGCGGCATGATCGATTGTATCCAAGGGCGGTTTAAAGCGGCCCGCGCTGTCTTTAGAAATCTGCATCAGGGCCTGGGCCATGCTTGGGGCATTTTGAGCGCGCGCCAGT
>CANGEH010000115.1 GCA_947452665.1 Caulobacteraceae bacterium | reverse complement strand
TGAAGAAAGCTGGCGATCGTGTCGCGCAGCATGGATTGTTCTTCGGTGAAATTGAAATCCATAAGGAATCTCCTCCGTATTGGTCGGCCCCGCCATTAACAGAGGGGTTGAGGGGTGGGCGGCGCAGCAGGGCGCCAAATTCAAGCCCCTGCCCGACCCCGTCAGGGGTAAGGCAGGGGTATTGGCCTTAAGGCTTAAAGGCCCAGAACCATCTTGGCGATGATGTTACGCTGAATTTCGTTCGAACCGCCATAGATCGATGTCTTGCGGACATTGAAATAGGTCGGCGCGGTACGGTGCGCATAGTCAGGGCCAATGGCATGCATATTGTCGCCATCGGTCGGGAAGCCGCGGAAATAGGGCGCGCCATAGTGGCCTGCCGCTTCCAGGGCCAGCTCGGTTACCCGCTGCTGGATCTCGGTGCCCTTGATCTTCAAAACCGAAGACTCAGGCCCAGGCCCCTTACCGGCGCTTTCGGCCGCCAGCGTGCGCAATTCAGTATATTCCAGCGCATAGAGGTCGATTTCCAGCTCGGCGACCTTGCGCTTAAAGGCCGCGTCCTTCAGCAGGCTTTGGCCGTCATCGCCCAGCTCGGTCGTGGCCATTTGACGAATGCGCTCAATGCCGCGCTTGGAGCGGGCAACGCCAGCAATGCCGGAGCGCTCATGCGCCAGCAAGAATTTGGCGCAGGTCCAACCCTTGTTTTCTTCATAGATGCGGTTCTCGACCGGCACCTTGACGTTTTCAAGCCAGACTTCGTTCACTTCATGCTCGCCGCCCAGCGTGATGATGGGACGAACCGTAATGCCTGGGGACTTCATATCGATCAGTAGGAAGCTAATGCCCTCTTGGATCTTGGCGGTAGGATCCGTGCGGACCAGGAAGAAGCCCCAGTCGGCGTGCTGGGCCATGGTGGTCCAGGTCTTTTGGCCATTGACCAGATAGTATTCCTTGCCGTCATCATCCTTGAAACGCTCGGCCTTGGTCTTGAGCGAGGCCAGATCCGATCCCGCGCCGGGCTCGGAATAGCCCTGACACCACCAGGCATCACCGCTGAGGATTCCGGGGACAAAGCGCTTCTTCTGCTCGGGCGTACCAAACGTATAGATGACCGGACCGACCATATTGATGCCGAAGGGCAGGATGGCGATCGTATCAGCGCGGGCGCATTCTTCTGACCAGATATAGCGCTGGGTCGAGGTCCAGCCCGGACCGCCGTATTCGGTTGGCCAGGCAGGATTGACCCAACCCTTGGCCGCGAGCACCCGGTGCCAGGCTAGGAAGTCTTCTTTGGCAAGCTCTTCGCCCTCTTCCTGCTTGCCCCGTAGGGAAGCTGGATAATTGGCGGCGATAAAGGCGCGAACCTCGTCGCGGAAGGCGAGATCTTCAGGCGAAAAATCCAGATTCATGGTGTTGCTCCCGGGCCAAGACGCCATCTTGGCATCTGCTGTTTGCAACAGAATAGGCGGCGGCCCACGCTTTGCAACAGTGACGTTAGCGTCAACGTCAATCAATTCCGCGCCATGCGGCGTTTTGGCGACCAAACACCGCAGATTTTGAATTAAAAGGCGATAATGGCGTCGCTATAGCGGGCCACAACCGGATCATGTGTAACCAATCACAAGGGCTCGCTCATGGACTGGGCTGCCGATACCGGCATGTCATTGGGTCGGCCCCTTGATAGCCCGAACCTTATGGCAATCTCCCAAAGACTGGCGACGCTTATAAAGATTGTATTGACCTCATTTTTTACCGGTAAAAAGGACCTCAATCTCGGCATTGAGATCGTCAATCGTATCGGGCACGACAAGCTCGCCCGTTGCTAGGCCAAACCTTGGGCCATGCTCGGGGGCCTGCGCCAAGGGCTCCAAACGCGCGACGGGCCGCCCGTAATTCAAGCCAAGCCCCGCCTGGGCCGCTTTCAAAAATACGCTGGGCAGGGCGCCTAGATCGGTGGCGCGGGTCCAGATCGCATCGCTAAAATCACCTTGAGCGACCCAGACCGCTAGGCTCAAGGCAAAATGGGTAAAGATGTGTTCAATCTGTCCGGCTGTCACCCAGTCCGCCGCGATTGGCGGGGCAATCTCTGCATCGGTCCAAGGCTTGCTGCGCCAGTCGGTGCTGGGCAGGGCGAGCATGCCGCCGAGCAGGCCCTTAGCTGGCCTCCGGATCAGGGCAAGCGTATCGCCGCGCCGGATAACAAAGGCCACGCCATAACGCTTGGGCCTTGCCGCCTTTTGTCGCTTTCGCGGATAGGTCTGTGGCTCGCCTTCAGCCTTAGCGGTGCAGACCTCAGCGAGGGGGCAGATCAGGCAAAGCGGCTGTTTGGGCTTGCAGACCGTCGCCCCCAGATCCATCAGGGCCTGGGCCCAGTCGCCGGGGCGATCCTCGCGAACAAGGCCTGCGGCTAGGGTCTTTAATTGCGGCTTGGCATCGGGCAAGAGGTCCTGCACAGCGTAAAGGCGGCTAATCACCCGCTCGACATTGCCGTCAACCACGTTTGCGGCCCGATCAAAGGCAATGGCCGCAACTGCGGCTGCAGTATAGGCCCCAACCCCAGGAAGCTGCAAAAGCGCGTCTTCGGTATCTGGAAACGCCCCGCCATGCTCGGACGCCACGGCCCGCGCACAGGCCAACAGATTGCGCGCCCTCGCATAATAGCCAAGGCCGGCCCAGGCCGCCATGACATCGCCGTCAGCCGCCGCCGCCAGGTCCTCGACCCTTGGCCAGGCTTGGGTGAATTTCAAGAAATACGGCGTTGCATGCGGCACGGTGGTTTGCTGCAACATCACCTCAGACAGCCAGACCCTATAGGGATCGGCGCGCACCGCCCCCTGCCCCGGCCCCACCCGCCAAGCCAGGGTCCGCGCATGCGCATCATACCAGCGCAAAAGACAGCTGCGGATCAGATCGGGGTCCAAAAGGGCGGGCAGGCTCATAGTGGCCAAGATAGGCGGCAGGGGCGGTTCAGGCCAGTACCGACCGCAGCCATGTCCAGTTTACAACAAATAATCTCATAGGTAGATCAAACTTCTCAGGGTCGAATCCTTCTGAGGCAGCTTCACAATTGGCAACATATACGGTACCAACATCGTGAAACTAAGCGAATATCTAGACGCACGAGGCCAAAGTCCGTTTGGGCGCTGGTTTGCCAAACTAGCGCCAGTGCCTGCGGCCAAGATCGTCATGGCCCTATCCCGGATTGAGCGCGGGCATGCGTCCAACCTTGAACCGGTTGGCGGCGGGGTGAGCGAGTATAAGATTGATTTTGGCCCCGGCTATCGAATCTATCTGGCCCGTGACGGCGACATGCTGGTGATCCTCTTGATGGGCGGGACCAAGCGTCGCCAACAGGCCGATATCGACCGCGCCAAAGCCCACTGGGCGGACTATAAAACCCGGCGCAAAGGAGGTGTTGAATGGCCCTGACCCGCGATTTTAAGACAACCATAATGGGACGGGTGCAAACCGATCCCGCATTTGCCTTGGCTCTGTTTTCAGAAGCGGTAAACGCCCTCTTGTCTGGCGATCTGGACACCGGCAAAGCGGTTTTGCGCGACTATATCAAGGCAACCATCGGCTTTTCCGCCTTGGCCGACCAGACCGGGACCTCGGCCAAGAGCCTGATGCGCATGTTTGGGCCCAAGGGCAATCCAGCGACCAGCAATCTTGTCGCCGTACTGGCAAGCCTGCAACGGGCCAATGGCGTGCACCTGACGGTTCAGCCTAGCAAGGCGATCTAAGGCCGTCTAACCTGCCCCCATGAAACGCCCCCTTCCCACCGCCGACGAGGCCTTGCGCATCTTAGCCGCCAAGCGCAGTCGCCCGCCGAGCCGCACCGCGCCGCCGGCGGGTAAGGCTCTGGCCGGTCTAATCCGGGCGCTGGATGCACGGTTTGGTCAGGGACCCGGGGCCCTGCAGGCGCGCTGGAAGGACATTGTCGGCGCAACCCTCGCCGCACGGACCGAACCGGTAAAGCTCAGCAAGCCCCGCGCCGTCACCGGCATGGCCAGCCCAGGTGCGGTGCTAGAGCTAAGGGTCGATGGCGCCGCCGCCGCCTTGATCCAGCACCAGTCCGCCGACATAATCGCGCGGGTGAATGTGTTCCTAGGCCCCGGCGCTGTGGGCAAGCTGCGCATTGTTCAGGGCCCGGTCAAGGCGCGCATCAATGCCCCGGCCAAGGCGAATAATGCCGTCAAGGCCCGCCGCCGCCTCGCCCCGCTAGACGCCGCCGCCGAGGCTGATCTACAAACGGGCCTAGCCAAGGCCGCCGAAGGCCCGCTAAAAACCGCCCTCACCCGCCTTGGCCGCGAAGTCCTACGTAATACCGAACGCGGCGAGCGTTGACAAAGGCGCGCCAGTGAGGCTTGACCTTAATCATAGACATGCCGCAATCGACACGCGTGGCGGGGCGGTGGGAATCGCGCTTTAACCGGGTCATTAATTGTATAGGAGTTCGCCAATGCGCGCCTTTAATCGCCTGATGCTGGTTATGATTGCTGGCCTGAGTGTGGTCGCCTGTGGTGCGGGGGCCAAGGGTGGGGCTGTGACCGATGACGAAATGGTCATGGGCAATGCCAAGGCCAAGGTCACAGTGATTGAATATGCCTCGGCAAGCTGCTCGCATTGCGCACGTTTCAATGCCGATGTGTTTCCAGCCTTTAAGGCTAAATATGTCGATACCGGCCAGGTCAAATATGTGTTCCGCGAATTCTTGACCCAGCCCGTGCAATTGGCTGCCGCCGGGTTCTTGACCGCCCGATGCGCCGGCAAGGACAAGTATTTCAGCGTGCTGGACGGCGTGTTCCGCAGCCAGCAGGAAATCTTTACCACAGGCGATATGCGCGGGCCCCTGGTGCGCGTGGCCAAGTCGGCGGGCATGACCGAGGAAAAGTTCATTGCCTGCGTCTCGGATGAAAAGGCGCTCAAGGCCCTGTCTGACCGGGTGGAAAAGTTTGGCAAGCAGGACAATATTACCGGCACGCCCACCTTCTTCATTAATGGCAAAAAGCTGGATGGTGAGCAGAGCATGGCGACCCTAGATGCGGCCATTTCCGAAGCCAAGGCTGCGGCCAAATAGGTTAGGCCCCAGCGCCCGTGCACTTTCAAAAGCTGCGTCTATCGGGCTTCAAATCCTTTGTGGAGCCTACCGAGTTCAAGATTGAGCCAGGCCTGACCGGCGTGGTCGGGCCTAATGGCTGTGGCAAGTCCAATCTGCTTGAAGCCCTGCGCTGGGTCATGGGCGCGAACTCGGCAAAGGCCATGCGCGCAGGCGGCATGGATGAGGTAATCTTTGCCGGTGCCGGTTCGCGGGCCTCGCGCAATCATGCCGAAGTCACCCTGACCATTGATAATTCCGACCACAAGGCCCCGGCCCAGTTCAATGACCACCAGACCCTAGAGGTCGTGCGGCGCATCGACCGGGGTGCGGGCTCGACCTATAAGGTCAATAATCGTGAGGTCCGGGCCCGCGATGTTCAGCTCTTGTTTGCCGATGCCTCGACCGGGGCCAATTCCCCGGCCCTGGTGCGTCAAGGTCAGATCTCTGAGCTGATTGCCGCCAAACCGCAAAACCGTCGTCGTATTTTGGAAGAAGCCGCAGGCGTATCGGGCCTGCATACCCGCCGCCATGAGGCCGAGCTGAGACTAAGGGCGGCCGAAACCAATCTGACACGGCTGGACGATGTCACAGGCGAGTTGGAAGCGGCCCTAACCCGCCTACGCCGCGAAGCGCGCCAGGCTGAGAAGTATAAGCGGCTATCGGCGGAAATCCGCGCCCTGCAAGGGGCTGTGCTCTATGCCCGATGGGCCGAGGCGCGCGACGCCTTGGTCAAGGCAGAGGCCGAGAGCCAGGCCAGTGGCCGCGATGTTGAACTGGCTGCCCGCGCCGCCGCCCTTGCCGCCACCGCAGCCCTCAAGGCCGAAGAGGCGATCAAGCCCCTGCGCGAGGAAGAACAGGTTGCCGCCGCCGTCCTGCACCGTCTGGCCATCGAAAAGGACCGGGCCGAGCGCGATGTCGAACAGGCTGCCGAGGCGGTGCGCCGCATCACGGACGAGATCAGCCGTCTGCAAGCCGACCGGGCCCGCGAGGCCCAGATTGTCGAGGACGCCAAGGCCGCCCTGGCGCGCCTGAACCTTGAGCGCGATGATCTGGCCAAACGGGTGGCCAATGCGCCCGAACGTATGCCAGAGCTTCAGGCCGCCTTTGATGCTGCTGAAACCGGCCGCGCCGCCGCCGAGGCCGCCCTTGAGGCCCTTGCCGCCAAGCTGGCCGGTTATGAGGCTGGTCGCCGCGCCGCCATGGCCCGCAGTCAAGATGCCAAGGCCAGGCTGCAACGCGCCACCACGGCGCTAGACGCGGCCCGCACCGACCGCGCCGGTCTTGGCCCTGATACCAGCCTGGAAGCTGAAACCGCCAAGGCCGCCCTTGAGGCTGCAAGCCATAATCTGCAAACCGCCCGCGCCGCCGTCGAGGCCGCAGAAACCGAACGCACCGCCGCAGCCTTGGCTGAAACCACGGCACGGCAAGCCTTGCGACAAGGCGAAGATACGCTAGGACGTCTGCGCACCGAGGCCCGGGGCCTATCACAACTGACCGCCCCCCGGCAAAAAGATGGCTTTGCCCCCGCCCTGGACTCCGTATCGCCAGACCGGGGCTATGAGGCAGCCCTAGACGCCGCCCTTGGCGACGACCTTGATGACGCGCTCGATCGCAAGGCCAAGGCCTTTTGGGGGGGGCGCGATATTGCAGAACCGGTTTGGCCGCAAGGCGCGACACCGCTTGCGCCCCTGATCAAGGCCCCGCCTGCGCTAGCCGCAAGGCTTGGCCACACGGCCATTATTGCG
>CANGEH010000114.1 GCA_947452665.1 Caulobacteraceae bacterium | reverse complement strand
TGAGCATGTATCCCATCCGCTTGATATCGCGCTCGGTGCTCGGATACGGATCCGCCGCAAGACCTTGGGTCTGTCTCAGGATGACTTGGCGAGCCAGATTGGCCTGACCTTCCAGCAGATTCAAAAATATGAACGCGGGGCCAACCGGGTTAGTTTTTCGCGGCTGGTCGATATTGCCCGAACGCTGAAATGCCGCGTGCAGGACCTGATTGGCGATCTGGATGTTGAGGGCGATGTCTCCGACCAGGTGGCGATCGAGGCTGTGCAACTCAAAGAAACCGGCGCGGTGGAATTGATCAAGGCCTATTCCTCAATCCTGTCGGCGGGGCGTCGCCGGGTCATTGTCAATATTGCCCAGGAGCTCGCGCGCGAAGACGAGTTGGACCATAATCGCGCGGCCGGCTAACGGCGTTCTGAAGTCTAATAACAAGTCCGCCACCTTACTAACGCAGACCCAAAAGCGTGTTGCGGCCTCAAGTCAGGATTGACATTTGTCAATTTCGACCCATGGGGGCCTTGAAATATTTACACACCTAGGTAGTTATTCCTCGGGCATGGGGAATGATCATGAGCCAGTTTCACGACGTTCAAGCCTTTGTCCGGGAGGCTAATCGGATAACCGAGATGGCAGACCTGCAACCGCTGTTGGAGGATGCGCTCAAGGCGTTGGGGTTTGATAAATACGCATTCACCCATCATGTGCCCGGCTTTGTGGTACCCAATAACGTTATCCGGCTCAGCAATTATCCAGATCGTTGGCTGAATACCTTTATCAAGCGAAATTACTTTGTTGATGATCCGGTGTTTGCGGCCTGCCAACGCTCGTCTGCCGGGTTTGTCTGGTCTCAATTGCCGCAGATCCTAACCCTAACCGATCGCCAGAGGGAAATCATGGGCGAATGGGGTCAGTATGGCTTTGCTGAAGGCTTCACAGTGCCTGTCCATATACCCGGTGAGGCGATTGGTTCGTGCTCAATGAGCGTCTCTGATGTCACAAGGTTTCCGCTACAGGCTCTGCCGGCCGCGCAATACGTGGCAAGCTTTGCATTTGAAGCGGCGCGCCGTGTCGTTAAGCGCGAATGGGTAGGAACGGGCAAAGCCAGCAACCGGGCCTCCCTGACGGCGCGGCAGTTCGATTGCCTAGTCCTCGTTGGGCGGGGAAAAAGCGATTGGGACATTTCGCGAATTTTGGGCATTAGTGACCAAACCGTTCACCAGCATGTCGAGGCCGCCAAGAAGCGGTATGGTGTGGCGTCGCGGACCCAGCTTGTTGTTCGGGCCTTGTTTGATAGTCAATTGACCTTTAGCGACCTTTTTGATCTGGGCCATATCCCCTGATTAGGGGAATGGCCTAAATTTGAGCCGGTCGGCACGCTTCGCTCATATTCTGAGCAGTGAGGTGTGTGATGGTCGTCGTGATCACGGACGAAAACAGAGCCGAATACAAGCAAGAACTTGCTGCAATGCATCGGCATCGCAAGCAGGTGTTTGTGGATTTTCTAAAATGGAACATCCCAGTTGTAGATGAAATTTACGAAATCGATCAGTTTGACAACAGTGATGCGGTCTATTTGGTTGTTTTAGATCCAGACTCGCGAAAACATCTCGGATCCATTCGTCTGATACCTTCCACCAAGCCCCATATATTAGAGAGCATGTTTCCGTTCTTGTGTGAGGACGCGGTGCCTGTTGCCGAAGATATTTGGGAGATCACCCGGCTGTGTACAGCGCCGAATGCTCCAAATCCTAAGCTGGTACTGGGCCAGCTTGCCACCGGCTTGATGGAGTTTGGCCTACTCTATGGCGTTAGAAAGTTCACATTTGTAACCCATATGGGCGCGCTCAGCCAGGTCTTGGCATTTGGCTGGGATTGCGAGCCGTTGGGCCTGCCTCAAAAGGTAAGTGGGGATGAAATTGGCGCCATGTTGGTGAATGTCGACACCCAATCCCTGCACATGTGTCGAAAGAAGCTGGGCACCCAAAAACCGCTTCTGCGTTTACCCACTGCCGCTCGTGCGGCTTGATCAAGCAAAAAATGGGGTCGAACCATGTCATTTGCCCTGCGCAAGATTGATATTGCGCCAAGCCGTTCGTCTGAACCTAGCGATTGGGCCGATCATCTGGCGCGCGATGGCTATTGCATTATTCCAGGCGCGTTTGACCGATCCATCGTCTCGGCCTTGGCGGCAGATCTCGTGGACGGTTTGACAAAACGCCGTTTAGCGACGGTGACTTTTACGGCCGCAGGACCAAGCGCTTTGGGGGGCTGTTAAAGCGCTCTGAGCATGCCAAGCACCTGATTGAATCGCCGCTCATCCTGCAGATCGCCAAGGCGGTCTTGGGTCCCTATTGCGACCATATCCAGCTGAACCTGACCCAGGCCCTCTCCATTTATCCGGGCGAGACCTTGCAGGCACCGCATCGCGATCAAGACATGTGGGCGGGGCCAAAGGGCAGTATCGAGTATCTGATTAATGTGATGATACCCTTTGTCCCCTATCGCGCAGACAATGGCGCAACCGTGCTTTGGCAAGGCAGCCATCGCTGGCCGAGCGACGCGGCGCCGGATCCTGAGGCTATGGTGGTTGCGGAAATGGAACCCGGGGATGCCTTGATCTTTCTCGGCTCAACCCTGCACTGCGGCGGCGCGAACCAGACTGACTTTCCGCGAAGTGGTCTGATCATCAGCTATAGTTTGGGCTGGCTCAAGCCTTATGAAAACCAATGGCTGGTCTATCCGCCCGAAGTCGCCCGAACCTTTTCGCCGCAACTGGCACAACTGGTCGGATATCGGGTCCATCGACCCAATCTTGGCAACTATGAGGGCCAGTGTCCTTCCGTCCTTCTTAGGGATCAGGTTGATGATTATCTCGCCGCGACCGATCAAGTCACGGCTGACCAGGCCATGGCCTTGGCCCAGTTCAAAACCGCTCAAAATGAGGTGCAATCATGAATCCGAACGATCCCGATATAATCAGTATTGCCGATCGGTATCGCGAGATTGAGGCCAGGGACGAGCGGGTTTCATTTCATGGTCGTGATCCCCTGACCCTGGCCAGGACCCATACCTTGCGGGTTCTGGCCTTGTTGGAGGCGATCGATAAGGGTGAGCTTTTTTCAGCCCTGCCAAACGAGGCGGATGCGCGATCGCGGCATGCCAATGCCGTGACCTTGCTAGACATTATGCGCGATGAGGCGGGCATGGTTTTGGACTGCTTCCGCCGCCTTGGTGTGTCGGAAGACTAGATAAGGGCTTGATAGGCCGCCGCGATCAGGGCCATTGGTCGTGGGTCTGCCACCAAGAAGGCGGATTGACGCGTCATAACATAGGCCCCAGACAAGCCCGTATCCGGGTCGGCAAATACACAGGAACCGCCCCAACCATAATGGCCGACCGAGTTTGGACCTGGGCCATAGATCTCAGTCACATCATTGCGCATCAGGCCTGCACCCCAGCTGACATGGCGGGGTAGGACCAGATCATCGCCGCTTATGCGCTCGCGCATGACCGCCTTGGCCATGCCTTCAGCCAAAACCGTGCGGCCGTCCAGTTGGCCATCACAGGCCAGCACACTCATCAGCCGCGCCAAGGCTGGGGCTGTGGCATGCCCATTGGCCGACGGAATTTCCATACTGCGCCACGCAGCGCCCTCTCGACCGCCCGGTGCGGCCCAGGGCGTACCAAAGGCCAGGCGTCTCGGCTCGGTCATAGGGCCAAGATTGGGCAGGGTTCTTGGCCTTTGCATCTGGGCGCAGCGGCCATGTTCGCTGGCGGGCAGGCCAATCCAAAGATCCAGATCAAACGGCTGGCCAAGGTCTTGCCGCAAGGCGGCGCCCAAACTGCGGCCATCCAACCGTCGAAAAATTTCGCCCGCCAGATAGCCAACCGTGATCGGATGATAGCCGCTGGCGCTGCCCGGTGGCCAGAGCGGGGCCATGGCCGCTAGGCGCGCACAAATCGCCTCTGGGTCATACCAAAGCTGCGGGTCAAACGGTCCCTCCAGGCCGCAAAGCCCCGCCTGGTGCGACAAGACCTGTTCTAGCGTAATGGCCTGCTTTCCCGCCGCGCCAAATTCTGGCCAGACCTCGGCCACCGGCTGGGCGTAGGCGATAAGGCCCTGATCGATTAGGCGCGCCATCATCAGGCTGGCAATGGCCTTGGTGCAGGAAAAGATCGGGGTCAGGGTCTGGGCATCAAACGTGCGGGTCCGGGCAAGGTCACTGTGACCGGCATAGAGGTCAAGGATGATCTCGCCATGTTGGGCGAGGGCAAACCGAGCGCCGATCTCCTCGCCCGCCTGAAAATGATCTTCGAAAACGGTGCGGACCGCGTCCAGGCGCGGCGGGCAGAGGCCATGGATGTTTAAGGCTTGGCTCATGGCGCTAGGTTCAATCCACATTCGGTGGGGGACGTTTTATATCATATCCATCTAACTCCGCCACGGCGGGGAGACGCAGACCTCTCACATATCCGCCTTCGCGGGGAAGGCGGCGGAGGGTGACGGAGGATATGCTGGTGCTTGGTCAGGCTCAGGATAGGGACTGCGGTCCCAGCCCGCCTTCCCCGTGGATGCGTAGATCTATGAATCACACCTTCAACCAAACGGGAATCCCTGAATGTGGATTGACCCTAGTCCAGCAAGATCAGGCTGACCTGATCACTGCCGTCGGACAGGGCGCGGCCCATGGCGACCAGCGGCAGGTCATCATCGCCGATCGCGGCTTTTAGGGCCTCATAGACCCCGCCGACGGCCTGGGCCAGGGCATGGTGCGGCGCTAGGTCCTCAAGACAGGCCGCCCCCATAAGGGCACTTAACAGATCGCCAACCCCGTTTGGGGCCTCTGGCAAATGGGGATGGCAGGCCAGCCAAGCCTCGCCCGCCATGGCCAAGACCGCCCCGATCTGGTCCTCACTGGGCACGGACGAGACCATGACTGTGGTCTTTAGCGACCGTGCGGCCAGACAGGCGCTGTGGGGATCGGTCACCGCCATGCCGGTCAAATAGGCTAGTTCCCAGGCATTGGGGGCTAGGATATCGGCACGCGGCAGGAGATGCTCGGCAATGGCATCGGCAACGGCCTGCTGGACATAAAGGCCCTTGCCCTCATCGCCCATGACCGGGTCGACCAGCACCAAGGGTGGCACGGCACCGGCTTGCGCCCGCGCGGCGTGGATCTTGTCAATCGCCTTGGCCGCAGCCAAGACCTGGTCAGGGTGTGAAAAATAGCCGGTCAGGACCAGATTAAATCTGGAAAACTCGCCCTTGGCTTCAATGCCGCCCAAGATATTCTGAAACAGGTCAGGGCCAACTGCGCCGCCGCCGGGCGCGCCCAGCCCTGGATGGCGGCCAAACAGGACTGTCGGCACGAGCACAGGCTCAATACCCAGCACGCTCAGGGCGAGGCTCTGGGCCCCGCCGCCGACGCGGCTGGCAGCAACGAAACTCGACAAGATCAGGGCGCGGGACATGGCGTATCTATGCCCCTGATCGCCCTGCCTTGGCTATGGTTTCTTAGTAGCGGTAATGCTCTGGCTTAAACGGTCCAGCCTGGGGCACGTCAATATAATCGGCCTGGTCCTTGGTCAGGACGGTCAGGTTCGCGCCCAGCTTGGCCAGGTGCAAAAGCGCAACCTTCTCATCCAGGGCCTTGGGCAGGGTATAGACCTGGTTCTCATAGGCCTTGCCATTGGTCCAAAGCTCGATCTGGGCCAGGGTCTGGTTGGTAAAGCTGGCGCTCATCACAAAGGATGGGTGGCCCGTAGCATTGCCCAGATTGACCAGGCGGCCCTCGGACAGAAGGATGATCTTCTTGCCGTCCGGAAACTCGACATGGTGGACCTGAGGCTTGATCTCATCCCATTTGAAATTGCGCAGGCCAGCGACCTGAATTTCGGAATCGAAATGGCCAATATTACAGACAATGGCATTGTTCTTCATGGCCCGCATGTGATCGACCGTGATCACATCCTTATTGCCAGTGGCGGTAACAAAGATGTCGGCCTTGCCCGCCATCTCGTCCAGGGTCTGGACGTCATAGCCTTCCATGGCTGCTTGCAGGGCGCAGATGGGGTCGATTTCGGTGACCACGACGCGCGCGCCGCCATTGCGCAGGCTGGCGGCTGAGCCCTTGCCGACATCGCCATAGCCGCAAACCACGGCGACCTTACCGGCCAGCATCACATCGGTACCGCGGCGAATGGCATCGACCAGGCTTTCGCGGCAGCCATAGAGATTGTCGAACTTGGACTTGGTGACGCTGTCATTCACATTAATGGCCGGGAAGGGCAGTTCGCCCTTGGTCGCCATTTGATACAGGCGGTGGACGCCCGTGGTGGTTTCTTCCGACACACCCTTGATCGCATCGCGAATGGCCGAATAGAAGCCAGGCTTTTCTTTCAAATAGCGCTTCATCACCGAATACAGCGCTTCTTCTTCCTCATTTTGCGGATTGCTCAGGACGCTAGGGTCCTTTTCCGCCTTGGGGCCAAGCACGCAGAGCAAGGTGGCATCACCGCCATCATCGAGGATCAGATTGGGATAGCCGCCATCGGACCATTCAAAAATCTTGTGGGCATAGTCCCAATACTCGACCAGATTCTCGCCCTTAAAGGCAAAAACCGGGGTGCCGGCCTCAGCAATCGCCGCCGCCGCATGATCTTGGGTTGAAAAGATATTGCACGAGGCCCAGCGCACATCGGCGCCAAGAGCCTGCAAGGTCTCGATCAGAACCGCGGTCTGGATGGTCATGTGCAAGGAGCCGGCAATCCGCGCGCCCTTAAGCGGCTGGGCCTGGCCATATTCCTCGCGCGTCGCCATCAGGCCCGGCATTTCGGTCTCGGCAATGGCGATTTCCTTGCGG
>CANGEH010000113.1 GCA_947452665.1 Caulobacteraceae bacterium | reverse complement strand
TCTGCAGACAACCCTGCCCGTTGGCGCGGCCATTTATCCAATGCCCTGCCCAAGCGCTCCAAGGTCGCCCCCGTCAAACATCATGCGGCCCTGCCATGGACCGCTATGGGCGGCTTTATGGCCGACTTGAAGGCGCAAGCGGGCTTGGCGGCCATGGCCCTGCAATTCACGATTCTGACCGCAGCAAGGTCAGGCGAGGCCTTGGGCGCACGGTGGTCCGAGGTTGATCTGGTCGCAAGGGTCTGGACGGTTCCTGCTTCACGCATGAAGGCGGGCAAGGAGCATAGGGTGCCGCTATCCGATGCCGCCCTACGCGTCCTGGAGGCCGCCCAGGCCTCCCGCTCGAAGTCCGCAGGTGATGAATACATTTTCCCGGGAACGGCCCTAGGGCGACCCCTGAGCATTATGGCCATGACCATGGTTTTACGCCGCATTGGCCACGGCAACATAACCGTCCATGGCTTTCGCAGTTCGTTTAGGGACTGGGCCTCAGAACGCACCAACCAATCCAACGAGGTCATCGAAATGGCCCTTGCCCATACCATCGCCAACAAGGTGGAGGCCGCCTATAGGCGCGGCGAACTATTCGATAAGCGGCAGGGCTTGATGCAGTCTTGGGCTATGTATTGCACAACGCCAGAGTCGGGCGGCAAGGTCATCCCATTAGGTCGTGCGGGTTAGTATGAATGAGACAACAAATATCCAAGAGGCATTGGCTGCCCTAAAAGCCGATTTAATCTCGGATGAAGAAAACAAGTTAAAAGGTATTCCAGCGCGAGATGCTGCAAGCCATACACTCAGTTCGATCTACAAGTTTTTGCGCAAGACTGGGTTTTCAGTTAACGCTGAAGCGCAAATTTACCAAATCGTAAATGCGCTACTTTCGTTGGATGCGGGAAAAGTTCTGCCGCTTGTCTCCCCAGTTATTGTTAAAGGCAACCGCCCAACCACTGAGGGTGACCTCATTCCAAAAGCGGCGGCTGCAGCAGCCCTTCACTTAAAATATCTCCAACTCAAAAGGCAGGGAGTGCCTAAAGCATTGGACGCCGCCGCGATTTGGGTTGCGCGAAGAATTCGCGATTGGGAAGTCCTTCGAGATTCCCCCTCTACCGAAAATCACCCAAACCGCGATAAGGGGCGAATAATAAAGTGGAGATTTCGATTCATGGCAGACCCCAGCCCACAGTCCGGGAAATATTTTAAATTCCTGATATCTAAAGAGAACAATTTTACGGCCGACCAGATATTGGAAGACGAGCCCGCACAATGGGGCTTTGCGACCAAGAAATTCCAATAGAGCATGTTCTGACGGAATCGCACCTAACCGAGCCTTCGTTGTGCACCGACGCACACGGAGATTCCCAAATGTACGATACTCAAATTCTCGCACTTTCTATTAAAGACGCCTGTCGGGCCGTAGGGTGCGGCAGGACTACCCTCTATAGCCTGATCAGCTCGGGCAAGATCGAAGCCCGCGCCATGGGCGGACGGACAATTATCCCGGCTGACTCCCTGCAGCGGTTCATGGCATCCCTGCCCCCAGCCCCGATCCGCCTTCTCGCCACCCCCAATCAAGGGGTCGAGAAGTGAGCGTTTCCAATAGTGAATTTCTAACCGCCGCCTATGGGCCCCTCGAAAATGAATACGGCTGGACCGCAAGTTTTGTCTCCGATCCCAATAATTCTGACCCATCGGTTTGGTCTGGCAGTGTCTACATGGCTACAACCGCGCAACGATCCTTGATTGATCAGCGCATTAGCCATAACAATTTCTTCTGCGTTTCCGTTATGGAAGAGCAAGACAAGAAAAAGCGGTCCAAGGACGGGTTTCGCCGCTTGGCGGTCTTGCTGGCGGACGATGCTAGCCCAGACGAATTATACGGGACGCCGTCGTATATCTTTGAAACCTCGCCTGGCAATTTCCAGATCGGGATATTGATCGATCCGGGCGATCCCGATGCTTGCAACCAGCCCCTGATCGAGGCGCTGCTAAAAAGCATGGCGGCAGCAAACCTGATTGGTGCCGATCCAAACGGCAACAATATCGTCCGCTATGGCCGCTTACCCGTGGGCCACAATACCAAACAGCGCGAGAGCGGTGCCTTTGCGACCAGGGTCCATCAGGCCGGCCTGACAGCGCCCTACAGCCTTGCGGATGCCGCTGCAGCCTTTGGTCTAGACCTTGAAGAAATCCGCTCAGGGACTCTCCTAGCGCCCTTGGCGACTAAGTCTTTGGACAAGGCCTCTGGCTCTGCCGTTGACCTCTACAAAAGCCTGATCAACCCAAACCTTGAAGAACGATCCTATCACGATCCGCTGCTTAGATTGTCATCGGCAATGGTGGCGGCGGGCATGGAACGCGGTGCGGTGGTGAATAACCTTCGCTCCCTCATGTTGGCAATTCAGCCCGAATTATCAGGGTCTGAATATGACCGCTGGTATGCACGCTACGGCTCCGAATTATCGCGGATGGTAGCATCAGCTGAAAAGTATGCCCCTACGGACAGGTCGTGGGATGGTGAGTTATCTGGCCGGGGGCTGTTGCTTTCCCTGGACGAGCTTATGGCCTGCACAAAGGATGTCCGTTGGCTGGTCAAAAACCTCATACCAGATGACGGCATGGGCATGATCTTTGGCGCATCGGGGACCTACAAGTCCTTCATTGCCATCGATCTTGCCATGCATGTCGCAACAGGCGCGGATTGGGCAGACAAGCGGACCAAGCATGGACCCGTCGTATATGTCGCCGCAGAAGGCGGGGCGGGCATTAGCCGACGTTTAGACGCCTGGAAAAGATCGCAAGGCCTAGCCGAGTCCCCGGACAATTTGTGGATCGTGGTAAAGCCTTTGCTCCTATCAGACGAGCAAGACGTCATGGACCTTCAACAAGGTTTATCCGCGCTACCGCAAAAGCCATCCTTGATCATTATCGACACCCTGTCTCAAACTTTTGACGGGGACGAAAATTCATCTAAGGACATTTCGAGCTATATTCGGCTGATTAATTCACAAATCCGCGCCGCGTTTAACTGCACCGTGATTATCATTCACCACACCGGACATAGCGCCAAAGACCGTCCGCGTGGCTCGTCAGCTATCACCGCCAATATCGACTTTATTTTGGGGGTCAATCTTCCCGACCCATCGGGCCTTATTGCTCGTCTATCGGTCGAGAAAATGAAAGACGGCGAAAAACTGAATGACCTATTTTTTGAGATGAGCCGGACGGTCTTGGGTGTGGATGAGGACGGCGATGAAATCACGACGCTAATCGCCAATCATACTCGCAATGCCCCCCTACAGGTTCAACTAAGCTTCACCGATGAGGACTGGATCGCGATTATAGCCTTAGTGAAAAAGGGCAACTACCGACGCGATCCCGCAGCCTCAACCCAGCCATACGTCGGCAAACTATTTGCTGAACGCTTGGACCTGAACCTGAGCAACAAAGACTCCAAAACCACCGTTGAGACGCTTATCCGCGTCGGATTATGTAAGGGCTACTTGGTGAAAAGGGTACAAAGCTTGCCGGGAATGAACGGGAAAAAATGCTTCGTGATTGCCGGAGATCGCTACCCTGGTGACCTAGATGACGAGGGGGTATGGGAAGGCGAATAATTGCCCATTCCAGACTACCACCCCCCCCTATTTATAGGGGGGTAGGTGGTGGTGGGGGTATTTTGACCTACTACCCAAACAGTTTGAACGATTGGGTGCGCCGAAAATGTATTGGCAGGTTACCGCTCTAACATAACACGCCAATCTAATATAACACGCTAAAGATAGCGCCTAGAACCCGACTATATTCCTTCGGCAAAACCTCCAAGCGTCTCATGGATGCCGATGCCGGGCATTCAAAACTTCGGCTTCTCTGGGTCAATGCGCTCACAAAAACCATCTCCTGAAGTTTCTGCTTCGATTATCTTTTTACCCATTCCTAAGATAGTGTTTTTAAATTTTATTATACCTGTTAGCCGATCAAGAAAAATATTTATAAAATTTATGGTGGTAACGTCACCCGATGTATCTGAGGTATGCCCACCAACGGAAATCTTACTATCTGTAATTTCCTCATGTCGGTCGCCAGGCTTTAAATCGCTGGTTAGGTAGTAGACGGTTGACGCCATACCATCACCAAGCCCTTCCAATTGGAAATAGAAATTACTTCCGATATAAACAAATTCTGCTCGATATACGCTTTTCTCATTAGATTGTGATCTAACGTTAGAATCTATAGAAAGTTTTTTTGTCACATATCCTTCACACTTCAAAAATACATGTTGTGAGATAGGATCAGCAAACGCAGGAACAGCCAAAGGTACAAACCAAAGCGCTGTAGATAGCGCGAAGCATATTTTACGATCCATCTGATAATCCTGATCAACTATGCCAAATTTTGTACGTCGTTAGAACATTCGAGACACTAGGCGTTTGTATTTAGTGTAGAGCGTGTTTCATCTCGAGTTGATACTTAGGCGACTTATATTGCATCGTTTCAAGCGCAAATTACATACAGCGTGGTCAATGATCAGGATGGCGAGAAAGAAACAACCTGCCGGGTAATTGATGCTGACATGCCGATTAAGCAAAGAATGGGCACCGGGTCCAAGCCCGACGAAACGGCCATCGTGAGCGCCCACAGCGGCTGTATTGCCGAAGGGCTAAGCGAGCCAATCCCGCGCTCCAGAGGGCTGGCAGAGCGTCCTGCGCAAGGTCCTGAAAACAAGGCTTCAAGAGGATGGCTTTAGGCCCGACACCGATAAACCAGATACCGTGAACAAGGCTATTAATCGGGCTATAAATAGCCTTGCGAAACAAGGCCGCATTGGAGCGGACGACACGTATGTTTGGCTATTGCACCAATAGGTCTAGGACAACGGGACAAGACAGGACAGGACCAATAAGCTCAGATTGTCCGGTTTGCGACTTACCGTGACAGACCGAATAACGGGACAGACAGGACACACCCCCTATAGGGGTGCCCCTTGTTCCGCGGTCCGAACCCGACGGACTGGGGAATGGCGAATATATTGGCAGTATAGTGCCATAATATATCGTTCGAATGGCAATTAGTTGAGGTCTAGCAGACGTCCCTTGCTAGCATTATTTGGCGTTCACCAAAACCACCCGAAGGTCACTATCGGGGAATGTTCACAAACCGTTAAGGGTTGAATTAAACTTTAGATTGCCACGGTTTGATTTGAATTTTCGTATTAACAATATGAACTCACCAGACTATCTTTGCCTAATCAGTTTTTATATCACAGTACCCCACCCATTGCGAAACGACCGCTTCATTAAATATGAGCACATGGCGGGAGTGAACGACAAAGGCTCGCTTATCGAGGATTTTAATGCCACCGCCTTCCGCGCTGGGTTTGGCCGTGTAGAAAAACACACTCGTTACATTCATGTTTCCTGATGGTGTAAGTTCCGGAAATATCATTTGGTTTAGGCTGGAAATTACTGGCACCTCACTTGCGCCAGAATTCCCGATCATTTGCGCCTTGCCAAGCATCAGATCGATACCCGCAATAACCAAATCCATTTTATCTTTGGCCGTTTTGGCTTGGTACCCATGCCCGATATTGGCGGCATGTTTCTGCGATACGTGACAGTCGAGCGCAGCAACCGCCCCGAGCGAAATCGGGCTACCACCAACCCCCTCCTCATAAAAGCCGTTGGAAGTGGATTTCAATTGGTCGCAACCGACTAACGTCCAGGCTAAAACAACTAGCAAAAAATAGCGCACGAACCACTTCCCCCCGGGCTTTAAGCTACAGAGATTTATTGTATTTGGGCAACCGTGTATCTAACAAAACGAACCGGAACATAAGTTCCCAACGGCACACTAAAAATCAAATGGTACACAACATTAAAAATAGGCCATAGCAAAGAACGTCGAATGGGACCTATTACGCGTAGCCATTACCGACTACGTAACGCCAACCTAATAATAATCTTTCTCGAAACGGGACAAACGTCGGATAATTTTCCCATCATATATAATGATCGATTTCAAATGTTAATTAGGCGATCTACCCCGCACACCATCATTAAGCGCTTTTTGAAAATCCACCCAGGGGACACATGTATTCTTATAGTCTTCCACAGATTCACGGACCCAATCGTCCGCATTTGCCTCATTTAGGGCTTTAAATCGTAATATTTCCACCTCGACCAGGTTCCCAAAAAGTTCTTTAGCCTCAGCTTCTCGGCCAGTATCCATCCCTAAGGAAAGCAGCAACATACCTGGGAGGAACCATCCCCGCGCCCGCCCATCAAACTCTTCGGCAGCCGCGGGCCTCTCTGTGGCCCGCGCAAACGATGCCATAAATTCCAGATATGCGCCGCAATGTGCGAAAAGTTCGCCCGTTTGATAGTACTGCGGCTTGGTCTCAGGCAGTTGGGGCGAGGCCTCTACCAAAGCTGGAAAGGCCAATAAGAAGGATGCGATTGTTACTGATAGAATTTTCATGGCGCAATCCAAGTTTGAAATTAAACGGGCCAAGTCGCCGATAATCAGAATAAGCGTTGCAATTTCCATGCCCGATAAATCGGTAATGAAATTTAAATCGCCGGTAATTTAATATTAGAGAATATTTCGGCCAAACTAACTCGAAAAATCGGCTGCGAGGAATTTTCACTAGCTTTCGATTTTGCGAGTTTTAATTCACACACAGGTAAAATTAATAGTCATTGTTGTATCTATTCCCATTCTCGTTCGCTCATTATCTTCTTGAAGCACGTTCAAATTCTTACCCATTTTTGCACAATGGTTCTTCGCCAAAGTTAAGACTGAATTCCGGACCCTGTCGGCAGTACTATAGCCGTCACCGGTAGAGGAGACGGTGTAGGTGCC
>CANGEH010000112.1 GCA_947452665.1 Caulobacteraceae bacterium | reverse complement strand
GGTCAGGTGCTCATAGCCAAGCGTGCTCAAGGTCACGCCGCGGCCGGTATCCTTGACCCCCGTCCAGGCGAGAGCCGGGTCCAGATAGTCGCAGCGATTGAGGAAGACGGTGCCGGTTTCAATCTGGCTAGCGATGCGGTGCGCGGCGGCAACGTCTTCGCTCCAGATAGCGGCGGTCAGGCCAAATGGGCTGTCATTCATGAGGCTAATGGCCTCTTCGTCACTCGACACCTTCATAATGCCGACGACGGGACCAAAGGATTCGTCCTTCATGACCGACATGGTGTGATCGACGCCGGTCAGGATTTGCGGGGCCTGATAGGGCGTACCCTCGGCATGGGCGGCAAAGTCTGAAGGGTCCAGATGCGCCTTGGCCCCGGCGGCCACAGCCGCCTTGATCTGACCGCGTACATAATCGGCGGCCGAGGTCTTGACCATGGGGCCAAGCGTGGTGCTGGCATCCATGGGATCGCCCAGTACATAGGTCTTGGTCAGGGCCACAGCGCCCTCGACAAAGGCGTCGTACAGGTCTTCATGCACATAGATCCGCTCAATACCGCAGCAACTTTGGCCGGAATTGAAGAAGGCCCCATCGACCAGGGTCTCGACCGCATGGGCCAGATTGGCATCGGCGCGGACATAGGCCGGGTCCTTGCCGCCCAGTTCCAAACCGACCCCGATAAAATTGCCCGCCGCCGCGCGCTCGATCACCTTGCCCGCCTCGACCGAGCCAGTGAAGCAGACCATATCGACATGGCGTTCGCTAATCAGCTTGGTGGTCTGGTCATGGCTGAGTGCCAGATTGCGAAGCAGGCCCGGCGGAAAGCCCGCCATATCGGCGGCCTTCTGGAAGCGCTCGCCGACCAGCAAGGTCTGGGCCGCATGCTTGAGCAGGACCGCATTGCCCGCCATCAGGGCCGGGACAATCGAATTGACCGCCGTCAGATAGGGATAGTTCCAAGGCGCAATCGTGAAGACCACGCCTAGGGGCTCACGCGCAACATAGCGCTCAAAACCCGGCTTTGCGGCTGGAACGACGGGCGCTAGGGCCTCATCCGCAATCGAAATCATGAAATGGCCGCGCTCAGCAAAGCCTTTCAGTTCGCCAGCGCCATAGCGCACGGGCCGGCCCATTTGCTGGGCCAGTTCGGGCACAATCTCGGCCTCCATCGACACCATGGCCTCGATAAAAGAGGTGCAAAGCGCGGCTCGCTCAGCGATGGACCGACCTTGCCACAGCTTTTGCGCGGCCTTTGCAGCCGTCACAGCCGCCAAAATTTCGGCCTCGCTGGCAAACGGGCGTGAGGCCAAAACCTCGCCATTGACCGGAGAGACGCAAGAAAACAAAGACATATCGGCTCCTAGACCTTAGATAATTTCGAAATAGCGGCGCAATTGCCAGTCGGTAATGGCCTTGCGCGATTCGCGTTCTTCCCATTCTCGTGTGGCCGCATAATGGTCGACAAACGCATCGCCAAACAGGGCCCGGGCGGGCTTTGAGGCTTTTAGTCTTTGGGCCGCGTCCCACAAGGTGCTGGGCAGGCTCATCTTGGCGGGGAAGCGCCGCTCATAGGCATTGCCCTCGATCGGAGCCGTCGGCTCAATCTTGTTCTCAATGCCCCAGAGGCCAGAACCAATCGCGGCGGCAAAGGCGATATAGGGGTTAATGTCGGCGGCGGCGATACGGTATTCGACCCGCTGGCTCTTGGGGGCGCCACCAATCACGCGCAGCGCGCAGGTGCGGTTTTCATAGCCCCAGCTGGCGCTGGTCGGGGCCCAATAGCCCGGAATCAGGCGGGTATAGCTATTGACCGTACAGGCGATCATGCTGAGCAGTTCGGGCATCAGGGCCTGCTGGCCGCCAACAAACCAGCGCATGGTATCGCTCATGCCCAGCGGCTTGGTCTCGTCATAAAACACAGGCTTGCCCGACTTTTCATCGACCAAGGACACATGCAGGTGGCCCGATTGGCCGGGCCAGTCGGCGGACCATTTGGCCATAAAGGTGGCCATCCAGCCCTTACGCTGGGCCAAGATCTTGGTCATGGTCTTGAACAGGGCCGCCTTATCGGCCGAGGCCATGGCGTCATCATACTTGATCGCGGCTTCCAGCACGCCAGGGCCGGTTTCGGTATGCAGGCCCTCAAGTTCTATATCCATGTCCAGGCACAGATTCATCAGGTCATGATAGAATTCCGAATGCACCGTATTGCGCAGCACCGAATAGCCAAAATTGCCGGGGGTGATGCTGCTTAGGCCGCGATAATCCTTTTCGCGCACCGAATGGGGGGTTTCTTCGAACATGAAGAACTCAAATTCAGCTGACGACTTGACGCCAAAGCCCAGGCTTGAGGCGCGCTCGACTATGCGCCGCAGAAGGGAGCGTGGGCAGATCGCCTCCATCTTGCCGGTAAATTCGCTCAAGATCAGGGGCATATTGTTTTCGAACGGCAAGAGCCGCGTCGTTTCGGGCAGGAGCCTTACCCCCGCATCGGGATAGGCCGTATGCCAGCCGGTCATGGTGGTATTGTCATAGAGCTGGTCATTGCTGTCCCAGCCCAGCACCACATCGCAAAAGCCATAACCGCTTTCAAAGGCGGATAAGAGCTTGTCTTTGGCCATGTATTTGCCGCGCAAGACGCCGTCCATATCGAACACGCCGACCTTGGCATAGGGCAGGTCCGATTGCTCGACATAGCGTTTTAGGTCTGCCGCGGTCTTGGGGTGTTTGTCGGTTCTGGCGTTTGCGCTCATGGTCTTGCCTTTTGAAAAAGAAAGGGCGAAGGGGATTTGGCATCACCCTTCGCCCCGTAACATGGTTTAGCTCAGTTTCTATTTTTCGCCGACAGCCGCTTCAGCCTCGGCAATGGCGGCGGCGCGTTCAGCAATCTTGTCGCCGACGGGCGGGCCCTTAAAGCGGCGCGATTCCAGACCAAACCAGGCTGCAATCGTCAATATGCCGATGGCGGCCAGCACCTTGAGTGCCAACTGGTTGGGTGGCTGGACGCCGACATAGAAGATCACGCCCGAGATCAGAATGCACAGCACCGCAACCACGCGGAACAATGGACCCATGTCCCAGGGGCCCATTTCCGTCCAGGTGCGACGATAGGCAAACAGGCCAGCCGCGATGGGCATGGCATAGGACAGATAGAGCGCGATCGAGGTCACAGATACCACGGTCGAATAGGCATCGGCATAGGCGGTAAAGGCCACGGCCAAGATCGCCGTCGTCCAGATTGCTGCCACTGGGGTGCGCCAGCGCTTGCTGACCGCCTTGAGGTACTTTGAGCCTGGAAGCCCATCATCGCGGGCAAAGGCATAGGTCATGCGCGAGGCTGAGGTCACGGTGGCTAGGCCGCACAGGAACTGGGCGACAAAAATCATGACATAGAGGGCCATGCGCAGGGTCTCTGGTACCCGGGCATCCATGACATAGAAGAACACATTCCAGCCCTGCTTGGCCGCTTCGCCCATATCGGGGATGGCCATGACAAACACGCAGGAGAAGATCCAGGCAAACAAGGCGGCCCAGAACACTGAATGGATGATGGCGGTTGGAACCCGCTTGGCTGCGCCCACGGTTTCTTCCGACGTATGGGCCGAGGCGTCATAACCGGTCAGGGTGTAGATGGGCAGCAAGAGGCCCAGGAAGAAAACTAGGAACATGGAGCCAGACTGTGGCCAGACCCCGCCGCCGGCATCACCAGAATAATTGGTAAAGGTCCAGAGCCGGCTGATGTCATGGGTTGGCGAATAATAGAAAAGGGTGGCGGTTAAGACCACCGTGCCGGCCAAGATCAGATAGCCTGACAGATCGGTCAGCTTGGTCGTGAGCTTAATGCCCAAATGATTGATCAAGGCATGGGCGCCGGTCACCACGATCATAAAGATCAGCTGCGGCATGTATCCGGCCTCAACGCCCAGGGTCTTACCAAACGCCCCGACAAAGAAGGTGAAGGTACCGACATTGATTGCGGCCAAGACGGTGATCAGGCCGAGTAGGTTCATCCAGGCCGTGAGCCAGCCCCAGAACCGGCCGCCCAGGATCGAGCTCCAGTGATAAAGCCCGCCGGCGGTTGGAAAGGCCGAGGCAATCTGGGCCATGCCGAGGGCAAAGATCAGGGCCGCAAGGCCGCCAACAAGCCAGCCAATGCCAAGGGCTGCGCCACCCGTGCCGCTCAGGCCCTGGGCCAGCGAGTTTACGCCGCCGGACAGGATGCAGATGATCGAGAATGAAATCGCGAAATTGGAAAAATGGCCCATGCTGCGCGACAGTTCTTGCGCATAGCCCATCTTGTGCAGTCGGCTCACATCGTCCTTGTGCAGGTCGTCATTGGATTGCGTCATATGATTTAACCCCCCCTAGGTCATCAGATTGAACGTCCGTACTATCGGTCAACATTCAGCATGGCTTTAGCCAATAGCGTCAAGAGCCCTCTTGAGCATGGGGGCGAGGATCTTGGCCCAGGCGGCTTGATCTGACGCATTTTTGATCAAGTCATTGCGCATTTCGATCATCAGACAGGGTAGGCCATGGGCCTGGGCGTGGCGGTTTAGGGTGTAATAAAATCGGTCCTGCCCCGAATACGGCTCATTTTCCCCGATCACGAGGGCCGGATCGACCGATAGGCCCACTTTCACCGCATCCGCCATGCGCCGGTCGGCATTATAGACAAGGCCAAGATGCCAAGGCCTTTGCTGGCCATGAAAAACCGGCACATAGCTGTGCAGGGCGACCATGGCGCGAATTTGCGGACCCAAGCTCGCGCGGGTCTGAGCAATCTCTTGATGAAACGGCGTGTGATAGGCCGCGATTCGGGCCTTGATCTGGGCGGGGGTCAGACCCGCATTGCCGGGAATGGGCGTGGCTTCACTGATCGAGGCTATGGCGTCAATATCGTCGGGATGGCGATTGCAATCGATCAAGAGGCGCGAGGCCTGAGCCAAGATGGCTGGGCTATCGAGCTGGTCGGACAGGCCCTGGGTCAAGCCCGCCGCGCCCGGGTCCCAGGCAATATGGTCGGCGCGCTGGTCTTCGCTCAGGCCAAGATTGGCGTGAATGCCGGGCATGGTATTGCTGGCATGGTCACAGACAAACAAGAACGGCCCCTTACCCCGCGGCCGCAAGATCAGGGGCGCAACTGGCTCTAGGCTTTCAAGGCTGGCCCCATCGCCTTGGGGCGGCTGTGTGTCGGAACTGTTCATGAATTGCATATGGAATAAGCCGTGCAGCTTGGCAAGTTAACCTGCCGAGGCTGCTTTTCCTTAAAAATTTCATCATGATTGACAGCGCGCCCGTGCCGCTTGCGGCGGACATGTCGCCGACGGCAGAGGTTGTGACCTGACGGTGATAGGTGATCGGCGCTCGATTGTCGCAATTGCCAAGGCGGGGGGCGGACTAAGCGGCCCCATCCCCCTTCCCCGGCTCCGCCGGTACTTCCCCCAGTGGGGGAAGATTTACGCGATTTGTAATCCTCCCCCGCTGGGGGAGGGGGACCGCGAAGCGGTGGAGGGGGCCAGCACCGGCCTTTCCCTATCCCCCTTCCGCCTTCCCCGCGAAGGCGGGGACCCAGACCGTTTCCCTCGACCTGCAACCGACCCACTAAATTCCCGCCTTCGCGGGGAAGGCGGCTGAGGGGGAAGGTGGGCCTGTCGGTGAAGGCCATGCCGCGCGCCGAACAAAAGCGCTTTCCAAGCTTAAGAATTGGCCTCTAGACTGCCAAAAAAAGCACCAGGAGACGCGCCATGCATATTGCCAATGCCCAAAACCCGACCCGCGATCAGCAGGTTGCCGCAGTAACCCGTGATGATGGTCAGCCCATCTATATGCTCAATCTGTTGAAATTTCGCGACAAGGCGGTCTATACCGATGGCCGCGTCACCGACCTTACCGGGCAGGAGGCCTATGCGATTTATGGCCGGGCCATGACCAAGCTGGTCGCGGCGGCCGGTGGCAAGCTAATGTTCAGCGCCGCGGTGCGCGGCCTCTTGATTGGCGAGCTGGACGAACAATGGGATTCGGTCGGGATCATGATGTATCCCTCATTCAAGGCCATGGCGGCCATTACCTCATCGCCAGACTATGGCGAAATCCATATCCATCGCGATGCGGGTCTAGCCGGTCAGGTGCTGATTGAGACCGTGATGGGCTAGACGGTGACGGCCTTCCGCGCCTAGTCTGTAAAAAACAAGACTGGGAGTGACACCATGGCCAAGGCCGATCAGCAATCCTTTGACGCCGTCATTGTCGGGGCTGGATTTTCGGGCCTCTATATGTTGCATAAATTGCGCCAGCTTGGCCTGACCGCGCGGGTGTATGAGGCCGGTGATGGCGTTGGCGGCACCTGGTATTGGAACCGCTATCCCGGCGCACGGGTCGATGTTGAAAGCCAGGAATATTCCTATTCCTTCGACGAGGCCTTGCAGGACGAATGGGCCTGGACCGAGCGCTATTCCACCCAGCCCGAATTGCTGCGCTATATCAACCATGTCGCCGATCGATTTGAATTGCGGCGCGATGTCCAGCTTGAGACTAGGGTGCAATCGGCCACCTATGATGAGGCCAGCGCGCTTTGGACCGTTCGCACTGATCGCGGCGAGGTCGTCTCGGCCCGCTATTGCATCATGGCCACGGGCTGTCTGTCCGTGCCCAATGAGCCCAACTTCCCCGGCCAGGATCAGTTTAAGGGCCCGACCTATCACACGGGCCGTTGGCCGCATGAGGGCGTGGATTTTACCGGCAAGCGGGTCGCAGTGATTGGCACGGGCTCTTCGGCCATCCAGTCCATCCCCCAGATCGCCGCCCAGGCTGACCATATCTATGTGCTGCAAAGAACGCCCAATTACAGCGTCCCAGCCCATAATGCGCCGATCGATCCTGCGGCACTGGCCGACTGGAATGC
>CANGEH010000111.1 GCA_947452665.1 Caulobacteraceae bacterium | reverse complement strand
GGTATCAATGACGTGGTTGATAGCCTGTCCGCCGCGACCGGGCAGGGCACCCAGTTCGTCTTTGGCTATCTAGGCGGTGGTCCACAGCCCTATGCGGTTGCCGACAAGTATTCTCTGTTTGTATTTGCGTTTCAGGTTCTTCCTCTGATTCTCGTGATTTCGGCCCTATCGGCCCTGTTATGGCACTGGAAAATCTTGCGCTGGATCACCCGCGGCTTTGGCTATGTGTTCCAAAAATCCATGGGGCTTGGCGGGGCCTCAGCGCTGGCCACGGCGGCCAATATCTTTTTGGGCATGGTCGAGACCCCGATCATTATCAAGGGCTATCTGGACAAGCTGTCGCGCTCGGAACTCTTTATGATGATGGTGGTTGGCCTAGCGACGGTGGCGGGCTCGACCATGGTGGCCTATGCCACCATCTTGAAAGACGCCGTGAACCATGCCGCGGCGCATGTGCTGGTCGCCTCGATCATTTCGGCCCCGGCAGGGGTCTTGCTGGCTAGGATCATGGTGCCCGAAAAGCCGGGCGAGGGCGGGGCCTATGCCGATTATTCGTCGGATCTTTTGTATGAAAGTTCGATCGATGCGATCAGCCACGGCGTGGCCGATGGTCTGCAGGTGGTTTTGAATGTCGCGGCGGTTCTGATCGTCTTTGTGGCCCTGGTGGCGATCGGCAATAATGTCTTGAGTCTTTTGCCCCACTGGGACGGCCAGCCGGTGACGATTGAGCGTGTGCTGGGCGTGATCTTTTCGCCCCTGGCCTGGTCGCTTGGCATTGATTGGGCAGAGGCGCCCAAGGCGGGCAATCTGCTCGGGGTCAAGCTGATGCTGACCGAGTTCATTGCCTTTATCGATCTGGGCAAGATCCCTGCGGCGGAAATGAGCGAGCGCACGCGGATGATCATGACCTATGCGCTTTGTGGCTTTGCCAATGTTGGCTCGGTGGGCATTACCGTATCAGGCATGGGGGTCTTGATGCCCGACCGGCGCGCCGAGATTATCAGTCTGGTTTGGAAGGCCTTGTTGGCTGGTTTCCTAGCCACCTGCATGACCGCTGCCATTGTCGGTACCCTGCCGCGCGAATTATTTGGCCAATAAGAGCCCAATCTGAGGAAACCCCTATGAAACTCTATGACAGTTTTCGCGCGCCCAATCCGCGCCGGGTCCGCTGGGCCATGGCCGAGAAAAACATTACCGATATAGAGGTGGTGGTGCTCGACGTGTTCAAGGGCGAACACAAGACGGCGGAATATCTGGCCAAGTGCGGCCTGCCCAATGTCCCGGCGCTTGAATTTGATGATGGCACGGCCATTACCGAGTCCGCCGCCATTGTCCGCTATTTGGAAAGCCTCTATCCCGAGCCAAACCTGCTTGGCCGTGATGCGCGCGAAATGGCTGAGATTGAGATGTGGACCCGCCGCACCGAAATGATGCTGGCCAATCCCTTAATGTTGTCGGTGCGCCATACCCATCCGGCCCTTGCGGCCTTGGAAACCCAGATCCCTGCCATTGCTGAGACCAATCTGGCAGTCGCAAACCGTACCTTGAAATTCTTTGACCGGCGACTGGGCCAAAGCGCCTATCTGGCGGCCGACCGGGTCACCATGGCCGATATCATTGCCGCTACGGCCATCGATTTTGCCCGCATGATCAAGTTCAAGCCACCGCAAGAGCTGGAAAACCTGAACCGGTGGTATGAAGGCATGATGGCCCGGCCAGCCGCCAAGGCGGGCGTCTAGGCTTTCAAGCCTAGGCCAGCCAAGGCGGTCGGCAGCCTTGCCAAGCGTTAAAATTTGCGACATAAAGATATAAGGATATCTTTATGTGATTGGCTTGGTCCATGACGTCAGAGGAAGTGATCGAGGCCTTAAGGGCCGCTGGCGAGCCGACCCGCCTGCGCATCCTTGCGCTTTTGGCCAATGAAGAACTGGCGGTTATGGAACTCAGCCAGATTCTGGACCAAAGCCAGCCGCGGGTCTCGCGTCATTTGAAGCTTTTGACCGAGGCGGGCTTGATCGAGCGGTTTCCCGACGGTGCCTGGGTGTTTTACCGGGTCGCGGCCGAGCCGGGCGTGCGCTATTTTGTCGATCAGGTTTTGGACATGATCGATTCTGGCGATCTTTTGGGTCAGCGCGATGCCGAGCGGCTGGATGCTGTGCGGGGCGAGCGCTCCAGCGAGGCCCAGGCCTATTTCGAGCGCAATGCCGCGCGCTGGGACGAGATCCGCTCGCTTTATGTCGCCGAGGCTGAGGTTGAGGCGGCGATTGTCTCTGCGGCGGGTCAGGGACCGTTTGAGCGCTTGATCGATCTGGGCACCGGCGCTGGCCGGATGCTGGCCGTCTTGGGGCCCAAGGCCAAGGAGGCCATAGGCCTGGACCTATCGCAACAAATGCTCAATGTCGCGCGTCTACATGTTTCCGAGGCGGGCCTGCAGGGGGTCGAATTGCGCCATGGCGATATCTTTGCCACGCGCCTGCCCGATGCCTGCGCCGATCTGGTCGTGGTGCATCAGGTCCTGCATTATTTGTCCGATCCGGCGGCGGCGGTCGCCGAGGCCGCAAGGCTGGTTGCACCAGGTGGCAGGCTGCTGATCGTGGATTTTGCCCCGCATGCGCTGGAATACCTGCGCGAGGCGCACCAGCATCGCCGCCTTGGGTTTTCCGACGAAGAAATGACCCGGTGGTTGACGCTGTCGGGCCTGGCTGCACCGACCGTCACCAGCCTACCCGCCGTGGCCGCCCAAGGCCTGACGGTCAAGATCTGGGCCGCCCCCCATACTGGCCTTATGCCGCAAAGGCGTTTGCATGACCGTTGATCTTGGCACCAACTCCTCCATAGGCTCTGTGGCCCAGGCCGCTGGCCGCGATCAGCGCGGCGTGCGGGTCAGTTTTGAGTTCTTCCCGCCCAAGACGCCGGAAATGGAAACCTCGCTCTGGACCTGTATTGACCGGCTAGCCCCCTTGGGCCCGCAATTTGTTTCGGTCACTTACGGCGCGGGCGGCTCAACGCGTGAGCGCACCCATCGAACGGTCAAGCGCATATTGGACGAAACCAAGCTTGCCCCGGCTGCACATCTGACCTGTGTCAATGCGGCGCGCGAAGAGGTCGATGCCGTCATCCGTCAGTACTGGGAGGCGGGGGTTCGTCATATTGTCGCCCTGCGCGGTGATCCACCCGAAGGCCTAGGTGGGCCCTATGTGCCGCGCCCCGACGGCTATGCCAATGCCACCGAGCTTTGCGCCGCCATCACCAAGATCGCGCCGTTTGAACTTTCGGTCAGTGTCTATCCCGAAAAGCACCCCGAAAGCCCGTCCTTGGCGCATGATATTGACGTGCTCAAGGCCAAGATCGATGCCGGCGCGACCCGAGCCATTAGCCAGTTCTTTTTTGATATCGATGCCTATAGCCGCTTTATCGACAAGGTGCGGGCCGCGGGGATCACCATCCCTATCCTGCCGGGCATCATGCCGGTGACTAATTTCAAGGGCCTAGTCAAGATGGCGGCGTCTTGCCAGACCACCATCCCCGCCTGGCTGGCCAATCTGTTTGATGGGTTGGACGACGATGCTGAAACCCGCCGCCTGCTGGCCTGCGCGATCGCTGCCGAAATGTGCGCCAAGCTGGAAGAGCGCGGTTTCAAAGACTTTCACTTCTACACCCTCAATCGCGCGGATCTGGTCTATGCCATTTGCCGGGTGCTGGGCGTTCGCGAGACGGCATAGATTGCCCCGCTATTTTAGAGAGATTGAACCATGAGCCGTGCCGACCGTATTGCCGCCCTGAAAGCCGCCGCCGCCGAGCGTGTGCTGGTGCTGGACGGGTCATGGGGCGTCATGATCCAGAAATACAAGCTGTCGGAAGAGGACTATCGCGGCAGCCTGTTTGCCGATCACAATATGCCGCAAAAGGGCAATAATGATCTGCTGATCCTGACCCGGCCCGACATCATTACCGATCTGCACGACGCCTATTATGGCGCGGGCGCAGACATATCCGAGACCAATACGTTTTCGTCCACGGCCATTGGCATGGCTGATTACGGCATGGAGGGCCAGGTTCGGGCCCTGAACCTAGAGGCCGCCCGGCTTGGCCGCGAGAGCGCTGATCGCTGGACCGCTAAGGAGCCGCATAAGCCCCGGTTTCTGGCCGGATCGATTGGCCCCTTGAACCGCACCTTGTCGATTAGCCCTGACGTCAATGACCCCGCCGCGCGGTCTGTGACCTTTGACGAGGTCTATAATGCCTATCGCGAGCAGGTGCTTGCGCTGCATGAGGGCGGGGTAGATCTTTATCTGGTCGAGACCATATTCGATACGCTCAATGCCAAGGCGGCGCTCAAGGCCATTTTGGATCTTGAGGACGAGGGGCTGGAGCCCTTGCCGATCTGGATTTCGGGCACGATTACCGACCGCTCGGGTCGCACCTTGTCTGGTCAAACGGTCGAGGCGTTTTGGAACTCGGTCAAACATGCCAAGCCGTTTGCGGTCGGGTTTAATTGCGCGCTTGGGGCCGAACTGATGCGGCCGCACATTGCCGAGATTAGCCGCATTGCCGACACCCTGGTCGCCGCCTATCCCAATGCCGGTCTGCCCAATGCGTTTGGCGAATATGACGAAGAGCCCCATCAGACCGGCCATATGCTGCATGGCTGGGCGGCGGATGGGATTGTCAATATTCTCGGCGGCTGCTGTGGCACAACGCCTGATCATATCCGCCATGTCGCCGATGCTGTGAAGGGCATGAAACCGCGTGTTCCACCCAGACGCCCTGTCGCCATGCGCCTGTCTGGTCTTGAGCCGTTTGAGTTGGCCTAGGGGTGCGTGGGGGTGGTGCGGGGTATTGTGTAACCCCATGTGTTTACCCTATGCTCAAGCCTCACATTTTGGCGGTCGAGGAGCGTCGTGATGGGCAAGATTATCGTGAGTGACGATGTGATCTGGGCCAAGCACATATTGGGCGATGCCGATCTTATCCAGGCCCTCAGCGGCCTGCCGGGGGGTGAGCCCGTGGCCCTGATCATTGATGGGGTCGAGGGCCAATGGTGCAAGATGGAGGACGGCAAGGATGGTCGCCCCACCAAGGGCCTGCGTCCGGTCGGTCGGACCAAGACGTTTTGGAGGGCCCTATACCAAAACCGTCTGGGCGAGGCTGTGCCGATTGATTTGGCCCCTAGGGTTTCGGCGCGCCAGCCTAGTCTGTTTGCCGCCTTGGCCCGGTCGGAACCCGAGCGTGAGGCCGCCTTGCAGGCCCTGCTGGGGCTGGCGGGGCAGGGCTGGCGCTCAGAGGGGCGCAGTGTGTCGCGTGACGAGATGCATGAGCGATGATCACCATCGACACCAATATATTTGTCTATCTGTCGGATGATGACCAACCGGCCAAGCAGTCCCAGGCGCGTGAGCTGATCGCGGCCCTAACGGCTGACAAGGTTGCGGTCGGACTGCAGGTGGTGGGCGAGTTGCAAAACGTCCTGCGGCGCAAGCTGCGCCAGCCGCCCTGGATCGCGGCCCAGGCGGCCCGCAATCTGATTGTCCGCTATGCCAATTTTACGGCGACCCCTACGGCGGTTGATTTGGCCCTGACCCAGTTGGCGGCGGGCCGCCTGAACTATTGGGATGCCCTGCTGCTGGCCTCCGCCAAGGAGGCTGGCTGCGTGCAAATCCTGTCCGAAGACCTGCAAGACGGCGCCGATGTGCTCGGTGTCCGCGTTCTCAATCCCTTTGGCCTTGAGGGGCTAAATGACCAAGCCCGCGCCCTGATCGCGTCCTGAAAGTATGATGTCCATGTCCTCTGCCACTCTGCCCCGCCCGTCCTTTATCAATATTGGTGAACGCACCAATGTCACCGGCTCGGCCAAGTTCAAAAAGCTGATTGTTGAGGGCAATCTGTCCGAGGCCTTGAGCGTGGCGCGCCAACAGGTCGAGGCCGGGGCCCAGATTATCGATATCAATATGGATGAGGGCCTGCTCGATTCCAAACAGGCCATGATCACCTTTTTGAACCTGATCGCCGGCGAGCCAGATATTGCCCGCGTGCCGATCATGATCGACAGCTCAAAATGGGATGTGATCGAGGCAGGGCTAAAGTGCGTTCAGGGCCGCTCCATCGTCAATTCGATCTCGATGAAGGCGGGCGAGGCGGAATTCATCGACCAGGCCAAGAAGTGTCTGCGCTATGGCGCGGCGGTGGTGGTCATGGCCTTTGACGAGCAGGGCCAGGCCGACACGGCCGAGCGCAAGATCGAGATCTGTACACGCGCCTATCGCATCTTGGTCGACCAGGTCGGGTTTCCGCCCGAAGACATTATCTTTGACCCCAATATCTTTGCTGTGGCCACGGGAATCGAGCAGCACGACAATTATGCCGTCGATTTTATCGAGGCGACGCGGGTGATCAAACAGACCCTGCCGCATGCGCGGGTGTCTGGCGGCGTGTCGAATGTGTCGTTTAGCTTTCGTGGCAATGAGCCGGTGCGCCGGGCCATCCATTCGGTGTTTCTCTATCACGCCATTGGGGCGGGCATGGATATGGGCATTGTCAATGCCGGTGACCTACCGGTCTATGAGACCATAGATCCCGAACTGCGCGAAGCGGTTGAGGATGTGATCTTGAACCGCCAGACGGCCCGCAATATCAGCCCGACCGAATATCTGGTCGAGATTGCCCCGCGCTATAAGGGCGATAAGGGCGTTGCCCGGGTTGTGGACCTTAAATGGCGCGATGCCCCCGTCGCCAAGCGGATCGAGCATGCCCTGGTCAATGGCGTCACCGAATTCATCGAGGCCGATACGGAAGAGGCGCGCCAAGGCTTTGAGCGGCCCTTGCACGTGATTGAAGGCCCCTTAATGGACGGCATGAATGTCGTTGGCGACCTGTTTGGCGCGGGCAAGATGTTCCTGCCCCAGGTGGTCAAGTCGGCCCGGGTCATGAAACAGGCCGTGGCCTATCTGGAGCCCTATATGGAGGCCGAAAAGGTCGG
>CANGEH010000110.1 GCA_947452665.1 Caulobacteraceae bacterium | reverse complement strand
GCGGTCACATCGGTCCAACCAATATCGGACAGGCGCACGGTTTGGCATTGCGGCCGCGCAGAATCCGCGCCCCAGGCCAACTGGCCAGACAAGCCCAGTAGGCCCAAGGCCAGAACGAGCCTGTGCCAAATCAAAGATAGCCGCATAGGCCAAGCCCCACTCATTTAACCGTCGTTCAATTTGCCAGACTGAGCCAGCCGGGCGGGCGGGGCAAGTGCCGATTTGGTCGGCCGGTGGATTGGCGGATCTGGGCGCAAATTGGCTCCTATTCTGGGCATTTTCAGCCAAGCCATATATCTTTTTGCCCTGCCTATGCGATCACTGCGCCATGGGCAGGGACGGGAATCATCAGATCATGCAGGGCACAAACAGGCTGACAATTAATGCGGCCCTCAGGCACTTTGTCGAGCATGAGGTCTTGGCCGGTTTGCCGATTTCGCCAGAGGCATTCTGGTCAGGGCTCGAAGCCATATTGGTTGATTTCACGCCGAAGAATTTGGCGCTGTTGCGGGTGCGCGATGGGCTTCAAGCCCAGATTGACGCGTTTGGTCTCGCTAATCGCGGGCGCGCCATCACCGCCGCCGCGCACGAGGCCTTTTTGCGCCAGATTGGCTATCTGGTCGATGAGCCTAGCGCGTTTGAAATCAGCACGGACCAGGTCGATCCTGAAATCGCGCTTATGGCCGGACCGCAACTGGTCGTGCCACTTTCGAATGCGCGTTATGCCCTGAATGCCGCCAATGCGCGCTGGGGCAGTCTTTATGACGCCCTTTATGGCACTGATGCCTTATCACCGCCTCTAGAGCCTAGCCCCTATCACGCGGCACGCGGGGCGGAGGTGATTGCCTATGCGCGCAGCGTGCTCGACGAGATTGCGCCGCTTGCCAAAAGCGCTCATGCGGACGCCGTGTCGTATGGGATTGCTGAAGGCAAACTTGTTGTGGGCCTCAAGGGCGGCGGGGTCACGGGACTGACCTATCCGGACCGGTTTATAGGCTCGCGGGTGAGCCAAGGCGGGGTGCAAGGTCTGCTCTTCAAGCATAATGGACTGCATTGCGAAATCGTGATCGACCCCGCCCATCCGGTTGGGGCCAGCGACCCGGCCGGGGTTTGTGATCTGCAGATGGAATCGGCCCTGACTGCCATACAAGATTGTGAGGACTCGGTCGCCGCCGTCGATGCCGAGGACAAGATTGGCGTCTATCGTACCTGGCTGGGGCTTATGAAGGGCGATCTGACCCAGACGTTTGCTAAGAATGGCCAGACCGTGACGCGGGCGCTTAATCCTGATCGACAGTATACGGCGGTTAGCGGTGCGGCCCTGACCCTAAAGGGCCGGGCGGTCTTGCTGGTGCGCAATGTCGGCCACCATATGCTCAGCGATGCAGTCTTGCTCGATGGTCAGTCGGTCTATGAGGCCGTGCTCGATGCCATGATTACGGTCGCCAGTGCCTTGCATGACCGATTGGGGAAGTGCCGCAATAGTGCGGCGGGGTCGATCTATGTCGTGAAACCCAAGCTGCACGGGCCTGAAGAGGTCGCCTTGACCGTGGCCTTGTTTGAGCAGGTCGAGGCCGCGCTTGGGCTTGCTCGCAACACGGTTAAGCTTGGCATTATGGACGAGGAGCGTCGCACCAGCGTCAATCTGACCGCCTGTATTCATGCCGCACGCGAGCGTGTGGTGTTTATCAATACCGGATTTCTCGATCGAACCGGGGACGAGATCCATACCGCCATGGCGTTTGGCCCCATGCAGCGCAAGGCGGCGATTAAGACTGAGCCATGGCTTACGGCTTATGAAAAACGCAATGTCGAGGCCGGGCTTGCCGCGGGCTTTCGCAGTCGTGCCCAGATTGGCAAGGGTATGTGGGCCGCGCCGGATCAGATGCAGGCCATGTTGCGCGACAAGATCGCCCATCCAAGGGCGGGTGCCAATACGGCCTGGGTGCCATCCCCAACAGCCGCAACCTTGCACGCCTTGCACTATCACCGGGTCAATGTGGCGCAGACGCAGGAGGCCATAGGTGCGCAGGCCCGTACGGGTTTGAGCGACCTGCTGACCCCGCCTCTGGCGCAATCCAATTTCGAGCCGAGCGCTGTGCAAGAAGAGCTCGATAATAATATTCAAGGCCTGCTGGGCTATGTCGTGCGTTGGATTGACCAGGGCATTGGCTGTTCCAAGGTGCCCGACATATATGATGTTGGCCTAATGGAAGACCGCGCCACCTTGCGCATTTCCAGCCAACATGTCTCCAACTGGCTCTATCATGGGGTCTGTTCGGAGGCCCAGGTGCGCCAAACCTTTGCGCGTATGGCCAAGATTGTTGACCAGCAAAACGCCTCTGACCCAGCCTATCGGCCCATGGCCGCCAATCTTGACAGCAATATTGCCTATAAGGCTGGACTGGAACTGGTGTTTCAGGGCTGTAGCCAACCCAATGGTTATACTGAATTTATCCTGCACCGCAGCCGCAAACTGGCCAAGGCCAAGGGTGCCCAACCCTTGCCAGCCTAGTCCGGTGCCAAATCCATGCCCCTATAGAAACCGGCAAGGCAATAGGCTAGTCCGTCCGGTGGCTAGAATTGCCCTAGGAAAGAGAATGACATGACCCAGCCTGCCAAACTGAGCCTAGCGCTTGCAAACACCATCATTCAAGGCGCGCTGGATAAGGGCCGGGACCTGGCGCTCAATCCCTTGACCGTAGCGGTTCTGGACGCTGGCGGGCATCTGGTCGCGTTTGCGCGTCAAGATACGGCCTCCTTGCTGCGGCCCCAGATCGCGATTGGCAAGGCGGCCTCGGCGCTGGCGCTTGGCGTATCATCGCGCACCGTCGCGACCATGGCGGCAGAGCGTCCTGGCTTTATTGCAGGCCTTGGACCCATAGCGCCGCATGGCATCATACCCGCAGCCGGGGGCCTATTGATCCAAGGGGCCGAGGGCGCAGTTATAGGCGCTGTTGGGGTCACAGGCGATACGTCTGATCAAGACGAGCTCTGCGCCCTACATGGCCTGTCAATGGCCGGGCTAAAGGCGGTCAATTAGCCTGGGCTTGGGCGTGCTTTTGCGAGGCATTGATGCGGCCCATAATATAGTCTCCCGCGCTAACTGGGGCATGGGCCGGGGTCTGGTCGTTGCTGAGGCCAAGCTGGGCGGGATCGACCATGGTAACAAAATCAGGGTCATAAAAGGTTGCGATCGACAGCCGTTCTTGCCCTGAACGGTTGGTTACCCGATGCGGGGTCGAGCGATAGCGGTCATTTGACCAACGCGCCAACAGGTCGCCAATATTGAGCACAAGGGTTCCGGGCACGGGCGGTGCAGCAACCCATTCGCCCGAGCGGGTCTGGACCTCTAGGCCGCCAATCTCGTCCTGCCAGAGCAGGGTGATACAGCCATAGTCCGTGTGCGGAGCAACGCCAAAAACCTCTAACGGGCTATCGGTCGGATGCGGCGGATAATAGACGCATTGGGTCCTTTGCAGCGGCTTGTCATACTTGTCGGCAAAAAAGCCTGCCGGTGCACCCAATGACTGCGCCACCGCACGCAAAAAGACCTGGCCACACTGGCCAATCTCTTGGAAATAAACGCTTAAGGCCTGCTCAAACTGCGGCATGTCTTGCGGCCACTGGTTTGGGCCGCGCAGGGGCTGGCCTGCCAAAACGGCTGGGTCGTCGCGGGGAAGTTCCAGTCCGATCTGGAAATATTCCTTATGGTCAGGCGAGGCTGCGCCATACATCTTGGTCTTACCAATCGCATTAAACCCGCGCACGGATTCCTTGGGCGCAGACTTGAGTTTCTGTTCCAACGGCTGATGGAAAAATGCCAAGGCTGCGGCGCGCGCATCGGCAATAGTCTGATCGCTGACGCCATGATTGGAAATGTAGCAAAAGCCCGATGTCGTAAAGGCCTGATAGATTTCCGCTCCAACTGCATCACTAGCGCCGTCTTTGCCCGCCAGAAGGGGGGCCATATCGATGATGGGGATATAGGCTTTCGACATGGCAAGCGGTCTCATAATCCAGAACGCGGTAAACGATTCACCCGCTGGGCAGTTAGGGTTACTGCCAAGGCCTGAGCTTGTCATGCGCAAGCTTTGCGAGCACAGCACGGCTTAGCCATAAGTATGGTGGTCGCATCTTGTTTTGGGCTCTAAGATCGCGCGCAGAAAGGCCATAACCATGCCCGTATTGAAACCCCATCAGCCTAGACGCAAGGCGATCCAAAACTGGGCGCGGGTGGCGGCCGGGATGGTTTTTGGCCTTTCGGTGGCCATGGTGGTTGGCTCTGTAAGCTCGGCCTTGATTGGGGCCGTTATTGGCTGGGATATCATGGCGCTAAGCCACCTGGCCCTAATCTATTGGCGTCTAGCCACGGTGGATGACCATATACTCGCCCGGCGGGCCGCTGAACTTGATCAAGGCCGACGTGTTTTGACCGCCGTTTTCGTCGCCGCAGCGATTGCCAGCCTAGGGGCCATTGCGGTCATGGTACGCGGCGGACACGATCCTGCCGCCTTGGCCTTGGCCAGTGTGACCATACTGATCTCTTGGCTCTTGATGCACACCGTCTTTGCCGCCCACTATGCGCACCGCTATTTCCAAGCCGGCCAAGGTTTGATCTTTCCAGGCGACATCGCGCCGCGGTTTGGCGAGTTTTTGTATTTCGCCCTAACCATTGGCATGACCTATCAGGTCTCGGATGTCACCACCGATAGTCAGGCCATGCGCAGGCTGGTCTTGACCCATGCGGTGATCGCCTTTGGCTTCAACACCGTCATTATTGCCATTACGGTCGGGTTGGTGGCCAGTTTGATCTGATTGGCGCAACCGTACCATAACAAGATTTTGCCATGTCATTGGCGACGGACTTAAGGACTAAACACTATGCAGTTTGGACGATGGGTGCTGATTGGACTTTTGTCGCTGTTTGGCATGGGGCTGGGCGGGTTTGGCCTGGCCTATTTTGTCCCTCAGGCTCAGGACGCCATGGTCGACGCGATGGCTAGGTCCGCGATGACGCGAAATGCAGACACCATCCTAAAGGATGACGCCCTTAGAGCCGTGGTCTGCGGGTCGTCCTCGCCTGTGCCCTCACCCTCGGCAAAGGCCTGCATCGCCGTCATCGCGGGCGGCAAATTCTACATCGTCGACATTGGTTCAGGCGCCTACAATAATATGGCAACCTGGCGCTGGCCCTTGAACCGGATCGGCGGCGTATTTCTTACTCATTTCCACTCCGACCATATTGGGGATCTGGGCGAACTCAATATGAACTCCTGGTCCCAGGGTCGCGCCGGTCCAATGGATGTCTATGGACCGCCGGGCGTCGAGCAGGTCGTTAAAGGGTATTCAACGGCCTATGCCCTGGACCAGGGCTATCGCACTGCCCACCACGGCGCAGCCCTTCTGAATGGCGACCTTTGGCCCATGATCCCCCATTCGGTTCCCCTACAGGGCCCGGCAAGCCCGGCCTTCGACCGGCAGGCCGTTGTGCTGAATGACGGTGCCCTGAAAATCACCGCTATCGAGGTTCACCATACGCCGGTTGAGCCGGCCTATGCCTATCGTTTTGACTATAAGGGCCGCTCTCTGGTCGTGTCCGGCGACACCATGCGCCATCCCCCGCTCGCCCGAGCGGCGCAAGGCGCAGACGTCATGTTCCACGAAGCCCAGGCCCAACCCATGGTCCGACGCCTCCACGACATTGCCGAGGAGATCGGCAATCACCGCCTTGGCCAAATCCTGAGCGACATCCAGCGCTATCACACCTCGCCGGTCGAAGCCGCTGGCCTGGCCAATGATGCGCAGGTCAAGCTCTTGGTCTTCTACCACTACACCCCTCCCGTGCCGAACATGATCGCTGAACGGGTCTTTACCCGCGGCGTTGCAAAAGTCCGCCCTCAGGGCTGGCTAATGTCTCGTGACGGAACCCTGATCGAGTTGCCCATAGGCGGACAGGCGGTCCATATCCGCCAGATCGCGCGCTAAGGGTCGCGTGCCCAGATCCAGCACCATTGCGGTCATGGTACGGTGAGGTAGCGATCCCGTCGCCTCATGGGTCAGAGAGGTGGCCAGCTTGATCTGAAATTGGCGCGTCCGGCCGTCCAAGCCGCCACTAGAATGCAATAGGCATTTGCATCTGCCAGCCTGAAGCTTTCTAATTGAGAAAAATCAAACAAGGAGCTCAGGAATGAAAACGCGGATTACGGAAATGTTTGGGGTAGAGACCCCAATCGTCATGGGTGGCATGACGGGCGTGGGCTATGGCGAACTGGTTGCCGCTGTGGCCAATGCCGGCGCTCTAGGCTTTATTACGGCCCATATGTTCCCCACGGGCGAGGCCTTGCTAGCCGAGATTGAAAAGACCAAGCGCCTGACCGACAAGCCATTTGGCGTTAATCTGACCCTGTTGCCCTCGATTAATCCCATCCCCTATGACGCTTATCGCGAGGCAATCATTGAATCGGGCATCAAGATTGTTGAAACGGCTGGCCGTGCCCCGGTCGATCATTTGCCGCGCTTTAAGGAAAACGGCGTCAAGGTCATTCACAAATGCACCTCGGTTCGCCATTCGGTTTCGGCCGTCAAGCATGGCGTTGATGTGATCAGTATTGACGGGTTTGAATGCGCGGGACACCCAGGTGAGGACGATATCGGCTTGATCGTGCTTTTGCCCGCCACAGTCGATGCGCTCGATGTGCCTGTGATCGCTTCGGGCGGCATGGCCGATGGCCGCAGTCTGGTGGCAGCCCTGGCCTTGGGTGCGGACGGCGTGAATATGGGCACCCGCTTTTGTGCAACGGTCGAGGCTCAGATCCATGACAATGTGAAGCGCCAGATTGTTGACAATACCGAGCGTGATACGGTTTTGGTTGGCCGCTCCTTGCGCAATACAGCTCGCGTCGCCCGCAATGTCATTGCCGAGCAGGTTGCGGAGATTCAACGCGATCCGACCAAGACCTTTACCGATGTGCGCGAATTGATGGCGGGTGTGCGCGGGCGTGAAAACGTGCTG
>CANGEH010000109.1 GCA_947452665.1 Caulobacteraceae bacterium | reverse complement strand
GAGGCGCGATTTCATTGACCAAGAGCTGACCATTGGCCAGTTCAAACATCTCCACCCCCATGACCCCGACATAGTCCAGCGCCGTGAGAATGCGCGCCGCAATCGTCTGGGCCTGCTCCAGGGTGGCGGCCGAGACCCGTGCCGGGGCAGAGGTGCGGCGCAAAATGCCGGCCTCATGATGGTTCTCACCCAAGGGATAGGCCGCGACCTCGCCGTCATAGCCGCGCGCCGCAATAACCGAGACCTCGCGCATAAAGGCGGCGGGGGCTTCGAGAATACAGGGCTTGGCACCGAGGCCAATATAAGCCGCTTCGGCGGCGGCGCGGTCATGGTTTTCAATCCAGACCTGGCCCTTGCCGTCATAGCCATCGCGGCGGGTCTTGAGCAGGGCGGGTGCACCGATCCGGGCCAGGGCCTCGACCAGATCCTCAAGGCTTGAAACCGGGGCAAAATCGACCGTCGGCACGCCATGGGTATTTAGAAAGGTTTTTTCGTCCACCCGGTCCTGGGCCACAGCCAGGGCCTTGGCGCCCGGGGCCACCTGGCAACCGAGACCGCTTAAGATTTCTAGCGTCTTGGCCGGGACATTCTCAAACTCAAATGTCACCACCTGAGCAAGGCTGGCCAGGCGGGCAAGGGCGTCTGGATCTGTATAATCGGCCATCAGCACCGTGCCCGCGACCGGGCCAGCGCAGTTTTCGGCCTCCGGCGTCAAGATCGCGGTCTCAAAACCAAGCCTGGCCGCAGCCATGGCCAGCATGCGGCCCAGTTGACCACCGCCAATAATGCCAATAGTCGCGCCGGGGTGCAGGGCGTGCGGGATCGTCTTCATATCAAACCATCGGCGACCGTCTCGGCTACAGAATCGGTCTGGGCCTGGCGGTGGGCGGCAAAGCGCGCGGCCAGGGCGGGATCGGACAAGGACAGAATCTGGGCGGCCAATAGGCCAGCATTCTTGGCCCCGGCCTCACCAATGGCCAGGGTCGCCACGGGGATGCCGGCTGGCATTTGCACAATCGACAAAAGCGAATCCAAGCCGCTCAAGGCCTTAGACGGCACAGGCACGCCAAGAACGGGCAATTGGGTCATGGAGGCGGCCATGCCCGGCAAGTGAGCAGCCCCGCCTGCGCCGGCAATAATCACTTTGAATCCAGCCGCGGCGGCACCCCTGGCAAATTGCACCAGACGGTCCGGCGTGCGGTGGGCCGAAATCACCTTGGCTTCGAACGCAATATCCAGCGCCGCCAGCATTTCGCCAGCGGCCTGCATAACCGGCCAGTCTGACCGGCTACCCATAATTATGGCCACCGGGGCACCCTTGGGATTCATAGTCTATTCCTTGCCGTGTGCTCAAACGCGCCGCGAAACCATAACCGGCTAGGCAGAGGCGGCGGAGTATAGGCGTGCACCTTGCTGCTGCAACTGATGAGGCGCATAATTTATGCTACCCTGGGGTGATTCGAGGGTGAATCTTTAGGAAAGTCGGGTGATCCGATGAGCAGTCCGGGCATGCGCGCACAGGCTTATAGCGAAACGGGGCTTGATGCGGATGCAACAATGCCCGTGATCGGCCTGCTTAAACAGGTCCTGAACGCACAGGCCGATGGGCCCAGCGCGCCCTTGGCCGCCCCGCTCAAGGATACCTTGATGGCCTTGGTGTCCCAGATTGATGGGCTGCGCGATGAGGTGGGCCTGCTCAAGACACGCCTGTCCGAAGCCCAGGACCTTGCCGACCGGGACGGTCTGACCCCGCTCTATAACCGCCGCGCCCTAATGCGCGAACTGGCCCGAACCGCCGCCGAGGCCGAGCGCCACGGCCTGGCCGCCAGCCTGGTCTATCTGGATCTGGACGGGTTCAAGGCGGTCAATGACCGGTTTGGCCATGCGGCCGGAGATGTCGTGCTCAAGACCGTGGCCGAACGCCTATTGGGCCTTGTGCGTGAAACCGATGTGGTTGGGCGATTAGGGGGCGACGAGTTTGCGGTCATATTGACCCATGCCGATCAGGCGGCGGCCGAGCTCAAGGCCGCCGACCTGGTCGCGGCTATGGAAGGCCTGCCGGTCGATACTGGCGAATGGATGGTGCCCCTGCACCTGTCCTGCGGCGTTTGTGAAATCACTGGGGGCCATTCGCCAGACCAGATCCTAGCCCGCGCCGATGGGGCTATGTACCAGTCCAAACGCGACCGGATGCGCAAACTTGCCAGCCCGTCGGGGGCCTAGGCCTCGGTCTCGCCCACCTTGCCAAGCGGCGCGCGGCGGTCGCGGCTTCCGCACCATTGGGTCGTCAAATAGGCCGATCTCGCCGTAACAAGGCCCGCGGGTCCAGCCTTTAGACCCCGCAACTGAAGCGGCTGGCCGAGTATCTGGGCCTCTATAACGGTGGTCTTGTTTTCAAGATAAAGGGCCTCGCCATAGGCTGGGCGATCCTGACCCGACTGCCCGTTGCGGCGATCGGGATGGCGGCGAGACTTGCTATGGGCCTGCTCGCCCACGAGGCGCAAGGCGCGGTGTCTGGGAATGGGCAGGAGGGGCTCGGTCATGGACGTGCCTTAGGACTTGGACGCCAATTTCTCGATCTGTTCTTGCATTTCTTCAATGCGTTTTTTCAAATCACCCAAGGATGGGTCCTGGCCTGAAGCCGATGCGGCGGTTTGAGCGGCTTCTGGCGCAGCAGCGGGCCTTGGCTCGTCCACGGGCGCATAGGCAAAGGGCGAAAACATTTTCATGGCCCGGTCAAATAGGGCCATGTTTTGCCGAACCTGATCTTCTAAAAACTGTGGGCTGGGCATGGGAACGGCGCCAAGCGCCTTGGCCGGATTGAGACCCGGCATGCCCATGACCGGCGGCACGGACGTAAATTGTTGTTTGAGCCGGTCGTTTTGCCGCGCGAAACTATCGAGCGACAATTCCAGATAGCTGGGCAAAAAGGCCTGCAAGGAATCGCCATAAAACCGGATCAATTGGCGCAAAAACTGGATTGGCAACAGGTTTTGACCGCGGCTTTCCTCATCAAAAATAATCTGGGTCAAGACCGAGCGAGTAATGTCTTCATTGGTCTTGGCATCAAATACGACAAAATCGGCGCCCTCCTTGACCATGTCGGCAAGGTGCTCAAGCGTTACATAGGTGCTGGTATCGGTATTATAGAGCCGCCGATTGGCATATTTCTTGATGACAATCGGTCCCGTCGCAGCGGCCTTGGCACTAGCCTTTTGCGCCTGGGCTTCAGCGCGACGCGTTTGGGCCTTGGTTTCTTCCGACATCGGGCCTCCGGTGACGACATATTGCGGCGCAGGCCGCGCCGCCCTTAAGGCCATCTTTGGCAAACACTAGCATCAATGCAATAGGCTTACGCTAGCCTAGATATTATCAAGCCTTTCACACGCACCCCCGTGACGAACGTCAAAGAACCGGGCAATGTAGATTGCAATAGAAACCGCGCCGGTCGCGAAAGCGCCGCCGGCTGAACCGAGGGAAAGCACTGGACCATGACTGAGATTGTGATTGTCTCCGCCGCACGCACACCTGTGGGCTCTTTTAATGGCGCCTTGAGCGGCGTCTCGGCCAGTGAGCTCGGCTCTGTGGCTATTTCGGCAGCCGTCGCACGGGCCAATATTGCCATGAGCGATGTCGATGAGGTGATCCTAGGTCAGGTCTTGCAGGCCGGAGCCGGTCAAGGCCCTGCCCGTCAGGCGGCTGTGCGGGCGGGCGTGCCCCACGAAAGCCCGGCTTGGAGCATTAATCAGTTGTGCGGCTCAGGTCTGCGCGCCGTTGCCCTTGGCATGCAGCAGATTGCCTCTGGCGATGCCAAGATTGTCGTCGCGGGCGGTCAGGAAAGCATGAGCCAGTCGCCCCACTCAGCCCACCTGCGCAATGGCCAGAAAATGGGCGATCTGGGCTTTGTCGATACCATGATTAAGGACGGCCTTTGGGACGCCTTTCACGGCTATCATATGGGCCAGACCGCCGAAAACATCGCCGCGCGTTGGCAGATTACGCGAGAAGATCAGGACCGTTTCGCGGTCGCCTCGCAAAACAAGGCCGAGGCCGCGCAAAAGGACGGCCGTTTTGATGCCCAGATTGCGCCCGTCACGATCAAGGGCCGCAAGGGCGATGTGGTGGTCGATAAGGACGAATATATCCGCCATGGCGCGACCTATGACAGTGTCAGCGGCCTAAAGCCTGCCTTTACTAAGGACGGCTCGGTTACGGCGGCCAATGCCTCTGGCCTTAATGACGGGGCCGCGGCCCTGGTCTTGATGAGCGCTGATGAGGCCGAAAGGCGCGGGCTTAAGCCCATGGCCCGTATTGCCTCCTGGGCCCATGCCGGTGTTGATCCGGCCATTATGGGCACTGGCCCGATCCCGGCTGTGCGCAAGGCGCTGGAAAAGGCCGGTTGGACGGTGGGTGATCTGGACCTGATTGAGTCCAATGAGGCCTTTGCCGCCCAGTCCCTGTGCGTAGTGCGCGAACTTGGCCTTGATCCGGCCAAGGTCAATGTCAATGGCGGCGCAATCGCCATTGGCCACCCGATCGGGGCCTCGGGCGCGCGCATCCTGACCACCCTGCTCTATGCCATGCAAGACCACGATGCCAAAAAGGGTGTGGCCACGCTCTGTGTCGGCGGCGGCATGGGCGTAGCCATCTGCGTTGAGCGGGCCTAACAGGCCAAACTAAACCCGGCCGCGACATCGACAAAAGCGGGCGCGGCCGGGACCATTCATTCACTCGTCCAGTTAAGGGGAAATAGATTGACCAAGGTAGCAGTGGTGACCGGCGGAACGCGCGGCATCGGTTTGGCGATTACAAAAACACTAAAAGCACAAGGCTATGCGGTCGCGGCCGTCTATGCGGGCAATGAGGCCGCAGCAGAAGCCGCCCGCAAGGATCTGGGCGTTTTGTGCATCAAGGCCGATGTTGGCGATTTCGAAGCCGTGGGCGCGGCTTTTGCTGAAATCGAAAACACGCTCGGCCCGATCGCAGTGCTGGTCAATAATGCCGGTATTACCCGCGATGCCATGCTGCATAAGCTCTCGCCCGCCCAATGGGGCGAGGTGACCCGCGCCAATCTGGACAGTGTTTTCAATACCAGCCGCCATGTGATTGACGGCATGCGTGAGCGCAATTTTGGCCGTATTATCAATATTTCCTCGATTAATGGCCAAAAGGGTCAGATGGGCCAAACCAATTACTCCGCCGCCAAGGCCGGTGTGATCGGCTTTACCAAGGCCCTCGCCCAAGAAACCGCCCGCAAAGGCATTACGGTCAATGTGATTGCGCCCGGCTATATTGATACGGACATGGTCGCGGCGGTTCCGGAAAAAGTGCTGGAGGGGATTATTGCCAATATTCCCGTTGGGCGTCTGGGCCAGGCCGAAGAAATAGCCGATGCGGTTGCCTATCTGGCCTCAGACAAGGCGGGCTTTGTCACCGGCTCGACCCTGACCATTAATGGCGGCCAGTATATCGCGGGCTAGCTTGGCTGGGCAGACATGGGGTTTCTGGGGGCAGGGCAAAAAAGTGCACTTGCGACGGATTGGTCAAACCTTGGTCCAAAATCCGCCCCAGTCCCCGTGCAAGTCAGGGACCATGTCTGGTTTCCCACGGCCCGTTAACCCCCATCTGAAAGCGCGGCAGCCCTTGCCTAGGCTCGCCTGCGCGGTCCTTGGTCTGGCGGTTAGCTGCTGGAGCCTTGCGCCCGGTCTTGGCCATGCCCAAGGGCCGATGCCGCGGCAAAACCTGGGCGAAGCCTTGTTTGGTCATAAACCCGATGATGGCCGCAGCGCGCCCACGCCGATTATTGCCAGGTTTCAGTCCGAGGACGGTGCCGCCTTTATTCTCGACCGATCACAAGGCCCGATCCTGTTTCGGTTCGAGGCCAGTCATGAGGTCTGGGTCTTGACGCCGCGCCGAGCCGGACGCGGGGATCTGATTTATCTAGATGATGCCGGCCAGCCGCTTTTGCGCGCCACACGGCTGGGCGGCATGACCGTGTTCACGCCCGAAACCCCAACCGGATCAGCCGCAGCCCTAGCCGGACGCGCACCGCCCATCCGCACCCTTTCGGCCCTTAGCGCCACGGGCCTTTTACAAAAGCTCACCCTCGCCAGCGCCAGGGCATCCCGCGCCGTGCAAAAACTGGTTACCTTTGACGCCGAGGACGTGACCACCGACTCAGCGCCCTTGTTTGCCGATTCCGCCCTCACAGCGGCTGAGGCCTTTGTGCAGATGGCGCGCCAGGTCGATGGGCGTGCCAAGGCCATACGCATTGACCGCGTGCTGCTTATTCAGGGCGATAATAGCGATGCGCGCAGGCAAGGCAGCCAGATCGTCATCACCATTGTCCCAGATGACGGGGTGGCGGGCCGCCCATCCTCGGCCAAGGTCGCCAAGGCGATTGCGCGCTAGACCCTTGGCCTCCAATTGGGCGGGGCCAGTTCAAAGCCTGCAAAATCAAAGCCCGGCGCAACTGTGCAGCCGACGAGGCTAAACGCGCCCAAGCTTTCCGCCGCCTGCCACCATCCGGCTGGAACCACGGCCTGAGGCCTTTGCCCCGCCATAAGGTCAGACCCAAGATGCAGGCTCTTGGCCCCCACCCCATCCGGCGGCGACAAGGTCAAGACCAGCGGCGCGCCCGCATAATAGTGCCAGACCTCGTCGGCATCGACCCTGTGCCAGGCCGAGACCTGATCGGCTTCCAGCAGATAATAGATGGCGGTAGAGCTTGGACGCTGTCCCTCAGAGGCTTCAGCCCGAAAGGTTTCGCCATACCAGCCGCCCTCAGGATGGGGGCGCAGGTTCAGCAATTTAATGATCTGGGCCGCCGCCAGATCGCCAAGGCTCGCCCTCATGCCTTAAACCCGTCCTTAGCGGCGCGCAGGGCAGCAAACAAAGCCACATCCGACTGGCCAGCAAGCCCCAAGGCTCCCGCAAGCAAGCGCGGCCGCAAGAAGGGATTGGTTGCCTTTTCCAGACCAATCTGGGTCGGCACAGTGGCCTCGCCCCGCGCCCTGGCGGCAAAAATCGCACTGGCCCGTTGCG
>CANGEH010000108.1 GCA_947452665.1 Caulobacteraceae bacterium | reverse complement strand
CTTGTCCTCGAACCCGGTCGAAGCCCCGGTTCAGCCCAAGATCGATGCCCAGGGCCGCGCCTATGCCACCGGCAAGCGCAAGAACGCCATTGCCCGCGTCTGGATCAAGCCCGGCAAGGGTACGATCACCGTCAATGGCCGTGACCAGTCCATCTATTTTGCTCGCCCTGTGCTGCGCATGATGATTGCCCAGCCCTTGCAAGTGACTGACCGTTTGGGTCAGTTTGATGTGGTGGTGACGGTTGAAGGCTCGGGCCTGTCCGGCCAGGCTGGCGCTGTGCGTCACGGCCTGTCCAAGGCCCTGACCTATTACGAACCCGGCCTGCGTACCCTCTTGAAGCCGCATGGCTTCCTGACCCGCGATAGCCGCGTCGTTGAGCGTAAGAAGTACGGCAAGGCCAAGGCCCGTCGTAGCTTCCAGTTCTCGAAGCGCTAGGCGGAAAATCTCTCTTTTGGTTACAAAATCAAGGGGTTGCGAGAAATCGCAGCCCCTTTTGTCGTCTTTGTATCCGATCGATATTCGATTGGCGGTTGAAAGCGCGGGCTTTTCGTAGCCGAAATTTCAATCCAGCCTGCTGATTGTCTTGAAGACCCACGGCGTCTTGGCGCGTCGTGGATCAAGGTTTGATGCTAATATTATTGATTTTTGTAATAATTATAAATAATGGTTTTCGAATTGTTTAAAATTTTTCTTTGATATTGATGGTTTTTATAGTTATTTTTTGCGACATCGGTTTATGGTCTGAAAATTACTTTATAGGACAATGAACAAAGGTAGGGTTGCACTATAATATGCCCATTTTCCTTCGCAACCGGTTGTTGTTGATCCATATCCCCAAGTGCGGAGGCGACACTTTAAGTCACTTTCTTTCAGAACATAATGATCCGCCCTTCTTGTTTGCGGGTGATGGGTCGGTCCTGGTGAATGGCCACTCCCCGCAACACATGACATGGATGGAGCTGCAAAAGGCGGGTTGGCCTGTGTCATCTGATTTTCGGATTGTTGCCCTTGTTCGGCATCCCATCAGGCGTGTTCTGTCGGAATTTCATTATGTACGGACCGTTCGTCCAGATTTGGCCCACCTGATCGAAAATCCAACGCGATTTTTAGACGAGTTCTTGCCAGATACTGCGGATGCTCGGCGTCAGTTCGACAACCATAACGTATCGATTATCGATTTTTTGAAAAACGCCAGCGGCGCAATCGATACCAGTATTGAAATATGCCATACCGAAGATATGGATCGGGTCGCCAGTTCGCTGGGTCTGCCTCCAATTCCTATTGAATCAAGGCGAAACGTTACATCACAGGCACGGTCAAACGACACTGAGCCTGTGTTTTGCTCCTCAGACATCCTCAGGATTGCAGAACGGTATCGCGACGATATTGCATGGTTTGAACGAAATTTTCCGCTCACGGGGCCTGGAGAGCGCTACGGTTTTTGATAAAGAAAATAAGTCCAATCGGATCGCGCTTAAAATATCAGTAGCGCTTTGTGCCGGGTGCCTCGTCTTGGAAAAATAGCGATGTATGGAATTTCGCATTTGAGCTAATCCAGCGATCCTGCGGCTGCCGGGCCTAGGCCGGGGCGGCTCACTCTAGTTTTAAGGGATCAAGGCATGACCCATCAGGTATTCATTGACGGCGAAGTTGGAACCACTGGCCTGCAGATCCGTGCGCGCCTTGCGGGCCGAACCGACCTGTACTTGATTTCCTTGAGTGAGGCGCATCGTAAGGATCTGGGTGCTCGGCGCGAAGCGCTGAACCGGGCCGATGCGGTGATCTTGTGCCTGCCCGATGACGCGGCGCGCGAGGCTGTGGGCATGATCGACAATGCCAAGACCCGGGTGATTGATGCCTCGACCGCCTATCGCACGGCGTCCGACTGGACCTATGGCTTTGCCGAGATGAAGGCTGGCCAAGGTCAGGCCATAGCGACGGCTATGCGGGTCTCCAATCCTGGCTGTTATCCCACCGGCCTTATCGGCTTGATGCGGCCCCTGATCGAGGCGGGACTGGTCCCGGTCGATTGGCCTGTGACGGTCAATGCAGTCTCGGGCTATAGCGGCGGCGGCAAGGCCATGATTGCTGAGTTCGAGGACGAGGCGTCCACGAGCTTTACCCGCGATGCCTATCGCATCTATGCCATGGGCCTAGAGCACAAGCATGTCGATGAGATGCAGGTGCATGCGGGTCTTGCTGGTCGGCCCTTGTTTAGCCCAGCCGTGGGTCGCTATGCCCAGGGCATGATTGTCGAGGTGCCGCTCCAGCTTTGGGCCATGCCGGGCCTGCCGACCTTGTCGCAATTGCATGAAGCCCTGGCGTCGGCCTATGCCGGGGCGCGGTTTGTTAAGGTGTCGTCTTTGCAAGAAGCGCAGGCGGTCAAAACCCTCGATCCTGAAGGCTTGAATGGCACCAACCAGATGAAGCTCTATGTGTTTGGCAATGCCGCCAAGGGTCAGGCGCGGCTTGTGGCCCTGCTCGACAATCTTGGCAAGGGCGCGTCTGGCGCGGCGGTGCAGAACTTGAACCTGATGCTGGGTTTGGATGAGGGCGAAGGCTTGATCTAGCGGCCGCCGCGGCCGCCGCTATCGCGGGTACTTCCCCCAAGGGGGGAAGATGAACGCTGTTCTAAATCCTCCCCCCTTGGGGGAGGGGGACCGCGAAGCGGTGGAGGGGGCCTCTAGCTGCGGACCTTTACGAACGATCCCGGCGCATCCTCAATCGGCTTGAGCGGCCCCTTGGCCGGGTCACGCGCAGGCACTTGAGCGCCCGATTTTTCTGAAAGCCAGCCCGCCCAGTGGTCCCACCATGAACCGGGATGCTCGGTCGCGCCGCCAATCCAGTCTTCAACGCGCTCGGGCAGGTTGGCATTGGTCCAGTGCTGATACTTTTTCGCAGAGGGCGGATTAATCACCCCGGCAATATGGCCTGATCCGGCCATGGTAAAGGTGGTTTGACCGCCATAGAGCCTCGCCCCGCGATAGGCCGAGCGATAGGGCACAATGTGATCGTCCTTGGACGACTGGACATAGACCGGTATCTTGATCTTGCTCATGTCCAGGGTCTCGCCGCCCAAAACCAGTTCGCCCTTGGATAACAGATTGTCCTTATAGAAGTTGCGCAGATAGAACATGTGCAAGGTCTTGGGCATGCGGGTCTGGTCGGAGTTCCAGAACAGAAGGTCAAACGGCTTGGGGTCCTTGCCCATCAGATAATTGCTGACGAAAAAGCTCCAGATCAGGTCATTGGAGCGCAGGGAATTAAACGTATCGGCCATGGACTGGCCAGACAGGACTCCGCCGGCCTGATCAATGCGGCTTTCAATATCTTGCAGCCAGGCCTCGTCGGTAAACAGGCTAAGATCGCCTGCCTCGGTAAAGTCCTGTTGGGCGGCAAATGTGGTGGCGGCATTGATGCGTTTGTCGCCGGTGGCTGCCATATGGGCCAAGGTACAGGCGAGAAGTGTACCGCCAATGCAATAGCCGACCACATTCACCGTCTCGGTCTGGCACTGTTTCATCACCTGGGCGGTGGCGTCATAAATGCCCTGATACATATAGTCTTCGAAGGATTTCTGGGCCAGTTTGGCGTCCGGATTGACCCAGCTTGCAACAAACACAGTAAAGCCCTGGCCGGTCAGCCAGCGGATCAAGGAATTTTCGGGCCGCAGATCCATAATATAGAACTTGTTGATCCAGGGCGGGAAGATCAGCAGCGGGATCTCGTAAACCGTCTTGGTCGTGGGCGAAAATTGCAAGAGCTGCAGGATATCGTTTTGATAAACCACCTTGCCCGGCGCAGTGGCCACATTCTCGCCAACGACAAACTGTTCCGCATCCGTCTGGCTGATGGCCAGCTTGCCGCCGCCGCGGGCCAGGTCGGCGGCAAAATGCTCCATGCCCTTGACCAGACTATCGCCGCGGCTCTCGACCAGTTCGCGTAAAGCTGCGGGATTGGACATTAAGAAATTAGTCGGTGAAATGGCGTCCGTCATCATCTTCATGAAGAACTCGACGCGGCGCTTGGTGGTCGGATCGACATCCTCGACATTCGACACTAGGTCATTGAGCCAGTTAGAGGTCAGAAGATAGGACTGCTTAATCGCATCAAAGGCGGGATTTTCGGTCCAGTCTGGATCATTGAACCGTTTGTCACCGGCAGCGGGCTTGATGACAGGGTCACTAGCCTGCTCGGTCATGCGCCGGGTTGTGGCCTGCCACAGATCGGCATAGCGGCTGTAAAGATCGGCCTGGGCGCGCATCAGCCGGTCAGGTTGCGAGGCCAACTTGCCAAACACCTCGGTCAGGGCTGGTGTGACATGGAAGGGGTCTGGATTAAGCGTGGGCGACTGCTCGGCCTGTTGCAGGGCCGCTTCGGCGATCGCGCCCTGTGCCGTCATGGCGGCCTTGGCCAGGTTCATGGACAAGCTTTCCAAGGCCTTGCGCTGGGCATCACTCAACATGGCGGTCGCATCGGTCAATATGCTCGAATCATGCCCAAGGTTTTGCGGCGGCGGCGCGGTCTGCGCGGTCGTCTGGGCTGGATCGGGGCTTGCCATCTTAAGCTTGGCCGATTTGGGCTTGGCGGACTTGGTCTTGCTCGGCTTGGCGGCCTTGGCCGATTTTTTTGCGCCCGTCAGGTCCTTGGTATCCGCCAGAGCCTTGGCAGACTTGGGTTTTGCCTTGGCAGGCTTTGCACCTTTTGCGGGTTTTACCTCGAGAGCCATGCCTGTTTCTCCTCCCAATCATGGTCCAATCTTTCGCCCGAATGACTATTCAGAGATGGACGCACTTTCGCTTTGGTTCATCATCGCATAAGACCATAGAAAGATAGAGTGTTGAACGTCTGGTTTTTCATGCCCTGGGCACATTGTTTGCAACCAAGCCGGTTTTTTAGCGGCGCCCTGATTGTGGGGCTGTCGGCCATGGCGGTTGGCTGTGCGCAGCTTAGCCCGTTTGAGACCAAGCCCGTCGATGCCACTTCGCCGATTGCCGGGGATGTCACATCGGCCGCCCGCGCCAATCTGGCCTTTCCGCGTTTCGCCAATATCCCAGCTGCGCCTACCGATGTGCGTGGCCCCGGCGAATGGCGCAAGGCGGTTGTCATTACGCTGCGCGATAAGTCTGTGATCGAAACCATGGCTGAGGCCAACCCCGCCTCTCTGTTCGATGCAGAAGGTTTTGCCAAAAAGGCGCGGGCGCGGGCTGCGATCAAGCCTGGCGATGCAACCCCGGCCATGAGCCGGCAAGACAGTGAAGCCTTTGCCAAGGCATTGCGTGAGCGAGCTACGCCGCCTCCGGCGCCGCAATAGGCACCGGGGGCGAAATCTGTCTTGAGCCTGCGATCGCTTCGGCCCGCTATGGGACGGCTTTCGCATAAGAGTGACACTGATTTTTTGCCCCCCGGAGGGGCCGTGACCATGACCAAGATTCCTGAGTTTCACCGTATCCGCCGCCTGCCGCCCTATGTGTTCGAAGAAGTCAATCGTATCAAGGCGCGGCTTCGGGCAGAAGGCACTGACATTATCGATTTTGGCATGGGCAATCCCGACATGCCGACCCCGCCGCACATTATCGAAAAACTGGTTGAGACGGCGCGGGCACCGCGCACCGGTCGCTATTCAGCATCCAAGGGCATTAGCGGCCTGCGCAAGGCCATGGCGGGCTATTATGACCGCCGCTACGGCGTCAAGCTGAACCCCGATACCGAAGTGATTGCCACGCTTGGGTCCAAGGAGGGCTTTGCCAACCTGGCCCAGGCCCTGACCGCGCCCGGCGATGTCATCATCTGTCCAAACCCGGCCTATCCGATCCATGCCTATGGCTTCATCATGGCCGGCGGGGTTATCCGCCATGTGCCAGCCTTGTCACCGGAGGAGTATTTGGCAGGTATTAGCCGGGCGGTAAAACACTCGGCCCCGCCGCCGAGCGTCTTGATCGTCAGCTATCCGTCCAACCCCACGGCCCAGTGGGTTGATCTGGACTTTTATAAGGACGTGATTGCCCTGGCGAAAAAGCATGACCTGCTGGTCTTGTCCGACATTGCCTATTCGGAAATCTATTTCGAGAACAACCCGCCGCCCTCTATCTTACAGGTCGAGGGGGCTAAGGACATTGCCGTCGAGATCAATTCCCTGTCCAAAACCTATGCCATGGCCGGTTGGCGCGTGGGCATGGTGGTCGGAAATGCCCGCATGTGCGCCGCCTTGGCGCGGGTTAAGTCCTATCTAGATTACGGGGCCTTTACTCCCATTCAGGTTGCGGCGGCTGCGGCGCTCAATGGTCCGCAAGACTGTGTCGACGAGATCCGCGCCATTTATAAGGGCCGCCGCGATACGCTGGTCAAATCGATGAAGGGCGCGGGCTGGGACATTCCTGCGCCGCCCGCTTCTATGTTCGCCTGGGCCCAGATTCCGGAACCCTATCGCGAGGCCGGCTCCATGCTGTTTTCCAAGCTCCTGATCGAAGAGGCCGGGGTGGCGGTTGCCCCCGGTGTCGGGTTTGGCGAGTATGGCGAGGGCTTTGTCCGCATAGGCCTAGTTGAAAACGAACACCGCATCCGTCAGGCGGCACGCAATGTGAAAAAATTCATCGCCAATGCTGATGAAATCCTCGCCAAGGCGGCCAATGCTCCGGGACTTTACACATGAGTGAAGATCGAAAAACCTGGCGCATCGGGGTTGCGGGGCTTGGAACCGTCGGTGGCGGCCTGCTGAGCTTCCTCGATTCTGAGCCGGATTTTGCCCCGGCGGGCGGCCGGGCCGTGGTCACGGGTATTTCGGCGCGGTCTCGCGCGCGGAACCGGCCCGTTGATGTCTCGGCCATGCAATGGTTTGACGATCCTGTTGCCCTGGCCAAGTCGCCCGATAATGACCTATTTGTCGAGCTGATTGGCGGCTCTGACGGTCCGGCAAAGGCCGCCGTTGAGGCGGCGCTTGCCATGGGTAAGCCGGTCGTAACCGCCAATAAGGCCCTGATCGCGTCGCATGGTGCGCACTTGGCGGCGCTTGCCGAGGCCAAGGGCGTGCCGCTCTTGTTTGAGGCGGCCGTGATGGGCGGCACCCCGGCCGTTAAGATGCTGCGCGAAGCCCTGGTTGGCGAAGACGTGATCAGCGTCGCCGGTATCCTCAATGGCACCTGCAATTATATCCTCACTGAGATGGAGACCAAGGGCAGCGCCTTTGCCGATGTGCT
>CANGEH010000107.1 GCA_947452665.1 Caulobacteraceae bacterium | reverse complement strand
GGGACCCAGACCGTTTGCCTCGACCAGCGAACAACCAAATGCGAACCCCCGAATGGGGATTGAACCTAGTCGCGGAACACAACCGTCTTTGAGCCATTAATGATGACGCGGCCATCCAGGTGCAGGCCAACAGCGCGCGCTAGAACGCGGCGCTCAATATCGCGGCCCTTGCGCACCAGATCGTCGGGCTGCTCGGCGTGGGTAATGCGCTCAACGTCCTGTTCAATGATTGGACCCTCATCAAGGTCAGCATTGACATAGTGTGCCGTGGCCCCAATCAGCTTCACACCCCGGCTAAAGGCCTGGTGATAGGGCTTTGCGCCCTTAAAGCCCGGCAGGAAGGAGTGGTGGATATTGATGCAGCGCCCGGCCAGGTTTGCGGACAATTCGTCGGACAAGATCTGCATATAGCGTGCCAGAACCACCAGTTCCGCGCCGGTCTGGTTCACCAAGGCCAGGATTTGGGCTTCTTGCTGCGGCTTGGTGTCCTTGGTGATCGGCAAATGGTGGAATGGGATGCCGTCAAAATCGAGATAGGTATAGGTGTCGCGGTCATAATTGGAAATGATGCCGACCACATCCATCGGCAATTCTCCGATCCGCCAGCGATAGAGCAAATCGGCCAGGCAATGGTCAAAGCGTGAGACGAGGATCATGACCTTGGCGCGTTGGCTCTTGGGCTTGATCGTCCATTCCATGCCAAAATTGGTGGCAATGGCGGCCATGCCGGTCCGAACACTGTCGCTGGCGTCCGCGCCGGCAAAATTGAACACAACCCGCATAAAAAACTGGGTGGTTTCCTGATCGTCGAACTGGTGCGCTTCGAAAATATTGCCGCCGCAATTGGCCAGATGCGCTGAAACCGCCGCGACAATGCCGGGCCGATTGGGGCAGGATAGGGTTAGGATGTATTTTTCGTCCGACACGATGGTCTTCTCCGCAGGCAGTCTTGCGCCGTTTAAGGCCGCATTGGCCTAGTCTTACCCATGGCCTAGGCAAGCCAGACCCTCAGGTCAATGAAACCTGTCGCCGGGAAACATTTTTGCATAGGGGCGGGGGGTATAATGCGGGTCCGGCATTGGCTCGAACCGATTTGACTAGCGAAAGCCGTTCAATAAGATCTTGTCGCTAACCCGCCGGTCAAAGCCTTGACCAGCCCGCATGTGGTAAAGGCTGCGATCTTGACTGTGCAAGCCTTTAGTCGATTTTTCCCAATCCACCTCGATCAGGACCGCTTCGGGATCATAGGTTAGGACCGCCTTGGCGCGGGCCAAAACAGTCAATTCTGTGTCCGCATAGTGACTGTGATAGCCGGGATGAAAGAACTCACCGCCATAATTGCTGCATGCCCAACCCCGTTCAGCAAGCCCAAAAGCGGCAAGGGCGCCGGACCATTTGCCGTCATTAAAGGCTAATAGTTTACCCTGGCTGCGGGTCATGGCGCGATCGGCGCGTGCAAGCCAGTCGCGTCCGGCATAGGCGTCTTGCGCTGTATAGCCAAATAGCCGGCTCTGGGAGCGTCGAAACGCCTGATTGACCGTAGCGACAAAGCCTTGCCGATCATCATCGTGAATGGCCAAGAGAAGGCCGTCGCACCCGGCGCGCTCGGCCAATTGCAAGGCAGACCGCCTAGCCGCCACGGCATCAATAAAGGGCATGACCATCAGGGCCGAAATGGGCGGCAGGTTCATAGTGCCCAAGGCGGTTGAAGAGGCAAAGGCCACCTGCATGATTTAGGGCAGGCTTATGCTAGCGGGGGTGATTGCGCGCAGATAGGTCTGGCACCATTCGGCGCCATGCATCTGGTTTAAGTACAAATTGCGGTAATTTATCCAGCAGGCGGCCAGCCAGGGCGAGCGGGTCGAACAGGCCATGTCCTTCATTTCGCGCAATAGTTTTAGGTGCACATTAAGTTCAGCCTCACGCCTTGGCAGTACTAACTTGTGTGCCTTCAGTTTTCGCCCCGCTGTTTTCATAAATAGCGCAAATAGGCGTTCGACAATAAAGGACACATAGGTCGCACCACCATGCGCATTCATTCGGTCGGCCTTGCTTGAATGCAATAGGTCTCGCATGGCGGGGCTTAGCTTATGCTCGGCAAGACCCATGACCCGCCGAATGAACGGGATATAGAGATCCCAAAACCGCTTGGTTCCGACAAAATAATTGGCGGCCGAAAAGCTCTGGCTGGGCATGAGAAGATCTAGATCGCCGACGGGAAGGCCTGCCGCCTCGAAAACCGCCTTGCTGATCTCAAGAAATTGCGGGTGCGTGGTTTCGCCCTGTACCCACATATTGTGATAGAGCGCCTCGTTCTGAGGATAGGGGTTACAGAAATAAATGTCATTGCCGGGATTGGCCGCAATCTGCGCCTTTAGCTCCTTGCCGGTCATTCCGGTTTTTTCGCCAAAACGCCAAGACAGGGCGCCCCAGACATCGTCTTGATGGGCGGCGCGGTCCGCGGCGATCCGCTCAAAAACGTCGAATTCATAAAACTCTGAAACCACACCAATATTTTTGAAGGCCTTAAAATCCGGATCCTTTAGTTCCAAATGCCAAGATTCAAAGTAAATTTGAAATATTGTTGGATCAATTATATTGTTTGAAACGCTTAACGAGCTAAGTTTCCCAAAAATTTCGTTTTTCTCGACAACATCACTATTAGTTTTAACTGTATTTGTGATGGCGTAATTTTCATTACTAACGATCGGGCTTGAAACTGTTGAATTGGATGTTTTGTTTCTTTTAGAAGGCGATTTGTAAACACGCGCCATGTTTGGACCCTGATTGAATTGGCAAAAATTCGTTTAACGACAATTTATAATATACTTTTTAGCAGTTGTCTTGAATTTGAATACGCCGGATTGCCCCAAAAATATTGTCAAAAACGTGTCAAAACAGACGTATTTCGCCGTTCATATTCAAATTCTGAATACATTTTCCAGTAAGTATTCCAATCTACTGTTTTCACAACCAACTTTTTTCAATTTTAGGGCATTTGTTGTTAAAAATTCCAACAAATATGTTGTGACTTGTGATATGTCATAGACACATCGCGTGGGGTCGACTCTAGTATTATGAAAAGCTTGAAGAAATCCAAGAAGAAGAGTCGGATTGCTGGCCTGTCGGCTCGCGATTTGAGGGCTGCTGGCGGCGCGTTGCTGCTGGCTGCCCTGCTTCAAGCTCAGTCCGCCCGCTCCGAAGGGCTGGACGCCAAGGTTTTGCTCTCGCACTTGCACGACAACCTTGATCTTTCGGCCCAAGATATTGAACTGCTGTGGTTGTCCATTGCCACCAGCGCGCCAGAACTCCTTTCGGCGGAAGAATTAAAGGCGATTCTGAGCCCGGAGGCCTTGCGTAGCCTTGGGCTGGATGAGGCTGCGATCCGCGAATTGTTGACCCATGATGTCAGCGACATCTTGCAGCGGCTCAACTCGGCTTTTGCGCCAAAAATGAAGCAGGCTCTGGAGTCTGCGTCCCATAAGATTTTCCCGAACGGCGATATTGGCGCGACTGCGGGCGGTTCTGCGCCCGGAGCGTCTGGCGCCGTGGTTGAGGCGGCTGGTGAGTCCGGCGGGCAAACCTCGCTGATCGCGGTTTTGGGTGGGCTTGGGCTGGGTGGCCTGGTTGCTGCGGCCGGTGGTGGCGGCGGCGGCAGTAGCGGCGGCGGCTCTGGCGGCGGCGGCACGACCAATGCTGCGCCTGTAGCGGTCGACGATACTGTGGGCGGTACTGAAGACCAGCCTGTCACCTTTAGCGTCCTCTCCAATGATACGGACGCGAACGGTGATGCCCTAACCATTACCAAGATCAATGGTGTGGCCATATCGGTCGGCTCGCCCGTGACCTTGGTGGGTATTGGTGTTGTGTCGCTTGGCAGTGATGGTCAGCTGACCTTTACGCCGGTGGCAAATTACAATGGCACGCCCAGCTTTACCTATACTGTGTCGGATGGCCATGGCGGCACGGGCACGGGCACGGTTCGGCTAACCATTGGTGCGGTTAATGACGCACCGGTCGTTACGCCGCCGGGTGAAATAACCGTTCCGGGCGCTGGCCCTGTGCTGGTGTCCGGCATAAGCGTTATCGATGTCGATGCGGGCACCACGCTGACAGTGACCTTGAAGCTTGGGGTCGGGCAGGGCGTCTTATCGATCGGCTCGGTCACGGACGGCGCTGGGGTCACAGGTTCGGGCACGGGTGAAATCACCCTGACCGGGACACCTGCCCAGATTGCGGCATCGTTGGCGGCCCTATCCTATACACCGGCTGGGGGCTTTACGGGGGCGGCGGTTCTAACCATCACCGCTTCCGACGGGGTCTTGACGGATGTAGATACGGTAACGCTTCAGGTCGTGGGTGTGCACCCCGGCGGCGTGGCCGACGGCTATATTTCCGGCGCAACCGTGTTCATGGATGTGAACGGCAATGGCGTGTGGGATCCAGGTGAGCCCAAGACCACGACCGATGATACGGGTCACTATAGTTTTGCCACCAATCTGACCGGTCCGATCATTGCAATGGGCGGTATCAATATTGATACCGGCTTGGCCAATACCATGATCCTGTCAGCTCCGGTCGGCTCGAGCATTATCAATCCGCTGACCACGATTATTCAGGGCATGGTCGCTAGCGGCATGTCGATTGCCGACGCGACGGCCAATCTGTGCGCGGCTCTGGGTCTTCCCCCGGGCGTTGACCTGACCAATTATGACATGCTGGCCCATGCGGGTGAGCCATTCGCCCTGGCCGCGCAAAAAGCAGCGGCGCAGATTGTCGTCTTCCTTAATGCGATGGCGGCAGCGGGTGGCAATCTTGATCCAGCCGCCTTGCAGGCCCAATTGGTCGCCAATATTGTTGCCTTGGTTAAGAGTGGGGCTACGCTCGATCTGACCAATCCCGACGTGTTGTCGTCGCTGGTTGCGGGCGTCACTGGCATTTCTGCCGATGCTCTGAGCGCTGCCTTGGCGACGGCTGCGGCCACAAATAATATCATTTCGACCGCTACCGATCTCAGCGGTATTAGCGCGATCCAGTCTCAATCCGCCGCCAATCATGCGCCGACCCTTGATGGTCCCTTGGTTGCTGTTGAGCATGCTGAGGGCTCGGCCGCCTTCACGCTGAACCTGCTGAGCGGGGCGCATGATGTTGATGACAATGACCCACTCGTTGTTGGGCTTCTGACCTATTCGATTGATGGGGCGGCGTCTGTTTCTGGCCTTCCTGCCGGTCTGACACTGGTTAATGGCATTATTACAGTCGATCCGACGGATCCGGCCTTTGCCCATATTGCCGCCGGTCAGACCGAGATCATTGTGCTTCGCTATGCGGTAACGGACTCGCACGGCGCGTCTGTTATCCAAACCCAGACGATTAAGATTACCGGCATTAATAATGCGCCGGCGGTGGTTTCCGCCCTGACTTCGGATGTGTCTGAAGGCGATGCCGCCTATGCGCTAAACCTGCTCAAGGGTGCCACCGACGCTGATGACGGCGAGACGGCGACCTTGTCGGCCGGTTCGGTCAAGTATGCGATTGATGGCGGATTGGCGAGCGATACGCTTCCTGCCGGTGTGACCCTGGATGGCTCGACCCTGCGTGTCGATCCGACCAATGCGGCCTATCAGCATCTGGCCCAGGGCCAGACCACGACGATCGTGGTCAGCTATAATGTCATCGACGTGCATGGCGCGACGATTGCCCAGACTGAGACCATCACCATTACCGGCACGAATGATGCGCCGGTTGTGGCCGAGGCCCTGACCTCGGATGTGTCTGAAGGCGATGCCGCCTATGCGCTAAACCTGCTCAAGGGTGCCACCGACGCCGATGATGGCGAGACGGCGACCTTGTCGGCCGGTTCGGTCAAGTATGCGATTGATGGCGGATTGGCGAGCGATACGCTTCCTGCCGGTGTGACCCTGGATGGCTCGACCCTGCGTGTCGATCCAACCAATGCGGCCTATCAGCATCTGGCCCAGGGCCAGACCACGACCATCGTGGTCAGCTATAATGTCGTCGACGTGCATGGCGCGACGATTGCCCAGACTGAGACCATCACCATTACCGGCACGAATGATGCGCCGGTTGTGGTGGACGACTATGCCGGTGCTCAGCGAAGCGGCTATGCCCTGATCGATGTCTTGGTCAATGACTCCGATATTGACGACGGTGATCACCTGACCATTACCGAGGTTGATGGGCAGGCCATAAGTATTGGTAAGCCTGTAACCCTTAGCTTTGGTACGGTTAGCCTTACGGCGGACGGCAAGTTAGAATTTCATTCTAATCTGGGCTATGGCGGCACACCGAGCTTCACCTATACGGTGCAGGATATCCACGGTGCCAGCAGCACAGCCACTGTAAATCTTGAGGTACATCCTGGCCCGACCCTCGATATCGCCTCGACCGATATTCAATATGTCGTTGAGCATGCTGGGGATATTGCCGCAGCCGGTGTGATGCATTTGGATATTGGCGGCGCGGGCGTTGTTGACTCGGCGACTATGAGCGATGCCCAGGCCAGTGCACTCGCGGCAGCAGGCCTAGACTTTGCCGCTGATGACACGATCACGGTCCAGGCCGGGGCAGCCAGCACGCACCTGACAACCAGCTTGAACTCACTTATGGCGCTTGGCGTTGACGCTGTTGCGGCGGCCGATGGCCAGTCGCATCTGAATATTGATCTGGGCGGCAAGGGTGGCCTTGGTACGCTTGATGCCGGTCATCTACCGACCTTTATTACCGATGGTCATTCGGACGCATCCTTGGATGTGACCTTGAATGTCGGCGCCAGTGATCTTGCAGGCGCGGACCTGACCAGCCTGGCTGGGGCCTTGGCCACGGCGGGTATCGATCACCTTGATATTGACGGTTATGCCACCGACAGCGCTGCGACCATCAGCGATGCCCAGGCCAGCGCACTTGTCGCGGCAGGCCTAGACTTTGCCGGTAATGACACGATCACGGTCCAGGCCGGGGCTGCAGGTACGCACCTCTCGACCAGTCTGAACTCACTGATGGCGCTTGGCGTCGATGCGGTCGCGGCGGCCGGTGGCCAGTCGCATCTGAATATTGATCTGGGTGGCAAGGGCGGCCTGGGTGCGCTTGATGCCGGTCATCTGCCGACCTTTATTACCGATGGTCATTCGGACGCATCCTTGGATGTGACCTTGAATGTCGGTGCCAGTGATCTTGC
>CANGEH010000106.1 GCA_947452665.1 Caulobacteraceae bacterium | reverse complement strand
GGGCGTTAAAAAGCGCTTCAAGATCACTGCGAGCGGCCGGATCAAGGCTGGCGTTGCGGGCAAGCGTCACCGCTTGATCAGCCACAATTCCAAATATATCCGCCAAAATCGCGGGACCAAGGTGATGTCGGACGCCGACACCAAAATCATCAAGCTGTTCATGCCCTACGCCTGACCGGCGCTTGTTCCTGCAATTTCTTTCAAAAGGTGATCTCACATGGCGCGCGTAAAACGGGGCGTAGTCTCCCACGCTAGACATAAAAAAGTTCTCGAGCAGGCCAAGGGTTTCTCTGGCCGCCGCAAGAATACTATCAAGACGGCTAAGGCCGCCGTCGACCGCGCTGGGCAATATGCTTATCGCGACCGTCGCACCAAGAAGCGTAGCTTCCGGGCCCTCTGGATTCAGCGCATTAATGCGGCTGCCCGGTTGGAAGGCTTTACTTATTCGCAGTTCGTCCATGGTCTGGACAAGGCTGGCATCGATATTGACCGTAAGGTCCTGTCCGATGTTGCCGCCGCCGACCCGGCAGCCTTTAAGGCCATTGCCGACAAGGTTCGTACGGCCCTAGCTTAAGGCTTGTTGAGCTAGCGCTCATCTCATAGACCTTGACGGCGCGGGCGCTTTTGGCCCCGCGCCGTTTGTCTGTCTGACGTCCAATAAGGGTTTGCCTATGACTGACCTCGCCACCTTGGAAGCGCAGATTGTTGGCGCGATTGGCACAGCCACCGATCTGGCCGGTCTCGATGCCGTGCGGGTGTCGGCTCTGGGCAAGACCGGTTCAATTTCCGCCCTCCTAAAAGGCATGGGGGCCTTGAGCCCCGATGAGCGGCGCGAACAGGGCCCCTTGATCAATGGCCTGCGCGACCGGGTGCAAGCGGCATTGGCGGCGCGCAAAGCCGATCTCGAAGGCGCGGCCCTTGATGCGCAACTGGCCTCAGAGCATCTGGACCTGACCTTGCCTGCCCCACCCCGTCGCCGCGGCGGTGTGCATCCAACCATGCAGGTCATGGACGAGATGATCGCCATTTTTGCCGAAATGGGCTTTGCCGTGGCCGATGGCCCCGACATTGAGGACGACTTCCACAATTTCACCGCCTTGAACTTTCCGCCCAAGCACCCAGCGCGGGAAATGCATGACACCTTCTTCTTTGAGGCCAATGAGGCGGGCGAGCGCATGCTCCTGCGCACCCATACCAGCCCGGTCCAGATCCGCACCATGGTGTCGCAAAAACCGCCCATTCGCATTATCGCGCCGGGCCGGACCTATCGCAAGGACTCCGACCAGACCCATACGCCCATGTTCCACCAGGTCGAGGGCCTGGTGATCGACCGTGATATTCATATGGGCCATTTGAAATGGACGCTGGAAACCTTTGTTGGCCGCTTTTTTGAAACCAGCGAAGTCGTCACCCGGTTTCGCCCGCACCATTTTCCCTTTACCGAACCCTCAGCCGAGCTGGACGTGCAATGCGACCGCACCGGCGGTGAGCTAAAAGTCGGTCAGGGCCAGAGCTGGCTAGAGGTGCTGGGCTGCGGCATGGTGCATCCCAATGTGATCCGCAATTGCGGGCTTGATCCGGATGAATGGCAGGGCTTTGCCTTTGGCATGGGCGTCGATCGTCTGGCCATGTTGAAATACGGCGTACCGGACCTGCGCGACATGTTTGCCAGCGATGTGCGCTGGCTGTCCCATTACGGCTTTAGCGCCTTTGCCGCCCCGACTGCGGCCGGGGGACTAAGCTGATGGCACCGCGTCCAGCCCCCTTCCCCGGCTTCGCCGGTATTTCCCCCAGAGGGGGAAAATTTACGGTTTCTAATCCTCCCCCTCTGGGGGAGGGGGACCGCGAAGCGGTGGAGGGGGCAGCCCCTCGCACATCCCATACTGAGTACACAGCATGAAATTCACCCTCTCCTGGCTTAAGCAGCATCTTGAGACCACCGCCTCGGTGCAAGACATTGTCGAGGCCATGACCATGGCCGGTCTAGAGGTCGAGCATGTCGAGGATCCGGCTAAGAAGCTGGCCGCCTTTACCGTCGCCAAGATTGTCTCAGCCGAGCAGCATCCCAATGCCGACCGTCTGCGCGTCTGCCAGGTTGATACAGCCGATGGGCGCAAGGAAATAGTCTGCGGCGCGCCCAATGCGCGCACGGGCCTGACCACCATCTATGCCCCGATTGGGGCCTATGTGCCGGGTCTGGATGTCACCCTGGTTGAAAAACCCGTGCGCGGCGTTGTTTCCAACGGCATGCTTTGTTCTGCGGCCGAGCTGGAAACCGCCGAAGAGTCTGACGGCATTATGGAACTGGCCGATGATCTGGCCGTTGGTACGCCCGTGGCTGCGGCGCTGGGCCTTGAAGCGGTGATTGATTTTGAGGTCACGCCCAACCGCCCCGATTGGCTCGGCGTCGCTGGTATTGCTCGCGATCTGGCTGCGGCGGGCCTTGGCACGCTCAAGGATCAGACCGTTGCGCCGGTTCCGGGCACCTTCCCCTGCCCGATTGATATTCGCCTGACCGCGCCGGACGCCTGCCCCGTCTTTGCCGGGCGTCTGATCCGCAAGGTCAAGAACGGCCCCTCGCCCGACTGGCTGCAGGCCCAGCTCAAGGCCATTGGCCTGCGCTCGATAAATGCCCTGGTCGATGTTACCAACCTCTTGTCCTATGACCGCGCAAGGCCCCTGCACGTCTATGATGCGGGCAAGCTTGTCGGCGGGTTTGTTGAGGCACGGCTGGGCCAGGGCGAGGAATCCCTGCTGGCCCTAGATGGCAAGACCTATGCTCTGACGGCCGAGATGTGCGTCATTGCCGATAGCTCTGGCGCGCTGGGCCTTGGCGGCGTCATGGGCGGCGAAAGCACCGGCTGTAGCGACGAGACCTCCGAGGTGTTTGTCGAAAGCGCATGGTTTGACCCCCTGCGCACCGCGCAAACTGGCCGGGCCACAGGCATAGCGTCCGATGCCCAATACCGCTTTGCCCGTACGGTCGATACCGGCTTTATCGTGCCGGGCCTAGACCTGGCCACCAAGCTGATCCTGGAGCTGTGCGGCGGCGAGCCTTCGGAGATTAAGGTGGCAGGTCAGGCCCCGGCGCCCCCCGGAGCCATTGCCTTTGACCCGGCCTATGTCACGCGCCTGTCTGGTCTCAGTGTCGATGCAGCCACTAGTCTGGATGTGCTGACAAGGCTTGGCTGCACGATCAGCGGGTCAGGCGCCAACCTGTCCGTCACCCCGCCCAGCTGGCGGCGCGATATTGAGGGCAAGGCGGATCTGGTTGAAGAGGTTGCGCGGATTGTCGGCTATGGGGCCCTGCCCTCGACGCCCCTGCCTCCCGTCAATGCGACCAGCAGCGGGGTCCTTACGCCGCGCCAAAACCGCGCCCGGATGGGCAGGCGCGCCCTGGCGGCCATGGGCTATAGCGAGGCCGTGACCTGGTCGTTTACGGCCCGCAAGACCGCCGAATTGTTTGGGGGTGGCAGCGCCGCTGTAGTCCTGTCCAATCCGATCGCGTCGGATCTGGACTGTATGCGCCCCTCCATCTTGCCAAACCTGATCGAGGCGGCGGGCCGCAATGCCAAGCGCGGCTTTGCCGACTGCGCCCTGTTCGAGGTCGGCCCCGTCTTTGCTGGCGATCGGCCAAAGGATCAGCGCACGGCCATCACCGCCTTGATCGCCCCGCATGCGCCCAGGCGCTGGGACGGTGGGGCTGGCGAAGATGTCTTTAGCATCAAGGCCGACCTCTTGGCCCTGCTTGATGATTTGGGCGCACCCACGGCCTCGCTGCAAACCGTTCAGGGCAGTGCCTCGCCCTGGTGGCATCCGGGTCGTTCGGCAAGGCTGCAATTGGGTCCCAAGGCCGTGATCGCCGAATTTGGCGCCCTGCACCCACGCATTTTGTCGGCGCTTGATGTCGATGGACCAGTTTACGCGTTTGAGCTTTGGCTGGACGGCGTACCCGAACAGCGCCGCAAGTCCAAGGCAAGGCCGGGCTATGAGGCCTCGAGCCTCATGCCCCTGAGCCGGGACTTTGCCTTTATCGTGCCCGTCGATCAGATCGCAGGCGATCTGGTCAAGGCCGTGATTGGCGCCGACAAGGCCCTGATCAGTGGCGCGCGCGTGTTTGATGTCTATCAAGGTTCCGGCATAGAGCCAGGTCACAAATCGGTCGCGCTGGAAGTCTCTATCGCGCCCAAGGAAAAGACCCTGACCGAGGCCGAGATCGAGGCCTTGTCGGCCAAGATTATTGCGGCGGCTCTAAAGGCGGGGGGGCGTCTAAGGGTCTAGGGGGCGGTGGCGCTCCAGGCGGCGGTCCAGGCGGTCCATCCATCATCATGTGCCGTCCATGCCTGGGCGCGGCGCGCCTTAGGCCGTCTGCCAGTCGCTCACGCGCCTTGGGCTCCAAGGTCACAGCGAACTGAACAAGCGCATCCTCCATCTGGCCACGCGCCAAGGACTCCGCCGCACGGGCGCGGGCGAGGTCTTGCTTAATCCTTGCGGCATCAGGCTTGAGCGCGATCAAACCATCGGCTGCGGCATCCCGCGCCTTGCGGGCCTCGGTAATGGCCGGAAGGGTCTGGGCCGCAACCGCGCGCATCTGGCGGTGAAAGGCCTGCTGTTCGGCCTCTGGCATATGCTGAGCGGCCCGCATCATGGGATTACCGCGTCCCGGTCCTATTTCGTGCACCAAGCGATGCCCCATCAATAGCCCGCCGCAAATCGCCGCCAAGACAAACACATTCAGCAAGACCGACACGGCCAATAGGATTTTCAAGTTGCGCGGGCTCATAGGGGCTCCTTGGCGCTGGTATTGCTCAAATCAAGATCGCTGCCCTGATCGCCTAGGGCACTGACCACCACGGCGTCTTTGGTCAGGTCGGGCGCGGCGAGGTTCATCAGGGCCGCGCCGCAAATCACACCGGCGAGGCTGGCCGCCGCTATACCAAAACCCCAGCCCCTCGGGCCTAGGGGAAGCCGAGCAGGACCTGGCTGCAGGCGGGCATAAATGCGCTGGCGCAAATCAGTCGAAGGCGCGTCTAGTCCAAGAGCATCGAGCAGGTCATCAAGGCCCGCCGCCTCGCTCAAGACCTGGGCGGTCCATTGGGGCCGGTCCTGACACAGCCGTATCGCCTCCGAGCGCTCATTCACCGGCCAACGGTCAATATGGCCGCCATAGGTCTGGGACAGGGCTGTAAAGCGGTCGGGCGTCATGGCTTGGGTCCGGACAGGTCAATTAGCGAAGCGCGCAGCGCCCTGCGGCCTCGCGATAACAGGCTCTCGAGCGCCTCAATACTGACCTTCATCAGGTCAGCGGCGGTCTGATTGCCGAGGTCTTGATAATAGCAAAGCACGATCGCCTCCCTTTGGCGCGGTGGCAGGGCCTGCAGGGCCGCCTCGACCCGCGCCTGGCGATCTTGGGCCAACAGCCCTGCATCGGGGGCGGGTCCTGGATCAATGGTTTCCGGCAGGCCCGCATCCGATACCAGCCGTGGTCGCCTTAAACGGTCATAACAAAGATTGAGCGCCACCTTGTGCAGCCAGGTATCAAACCGCGCGGGGCCGGGCGTCCAGCTTGGTGCCTGTTTCCAAGCCCGAACGAGGGCCTCCTGAGCGACATCCTCAGCCTCGGCCGCATCGCCCAATAAGCGCCTCGCCAGCGCCAATAGTCTTGGCAGCTTGCGGTTCATAAGGGTCTCGATAGCGGCGGGATCGCCCCGACCCAGCCGCGCCACCATGTCAGCATCAGGATCAAGCACGGCTTGGCCAAGCTTGCCTGTCCAACCGGGGCCCCGCAAGTCATTCGCAGGGTCCCGATTAGACAAGCCTGAGTTATTTGGGCTCAGGACCATCATGGTCATGTTTTGGGCCGCGCTTGCCCCAATTGGGCCGCTCGTCCGGGGTCAAGAAGCCATCGGCATTCTTGTCCATGCGTTTAAACTGTTTAGCGGACAGGGCGCTGATTTCATCGGCCGTGATCGCGCCGTCATCATTGCGGTCCATCAGGTCAAACATCATGGATTGATGCTCTTTATGATCGGGGCCCATCCCCATCTTGTGATCCATAGATTTGGCATCCATGCCGGGGGGCGGAGGTGGAGGGGCATCGGGGCCCATCTTTGGCTTCATAGCCATAAACTCCGTTTCGCTGATCTTGCCGTCCTGATTGGTGTCGAGCTTCATCATCCGATCAAGGTGAGATTTTTGAAACTCGGAAAGGCTGATCTTGCCATCCTTATTCGCATCCGCCTTGGGCTTTTTGTCGGTTCCCGCCATGCTCGCGGGATCTGCCGAGGCCGATCCAACCATGATCAATCCAAGGCCTGCGGCCAAAATGAGTCGCTTCATCAGAAATCTCCTAAACGGGAAGGCCATACTACCCTCCTGAGCCTTTAACGCGACCGCCATGATAATCCGTCGCGGCTGGATGATTAAAATCACCCGCCCCGCCCTAGGCAACTTGCGTAAAGCGCGGCCCTGCATGCGAAACGGCGGAGGCAATCGTGGTCAAGAGATCGCGCGGCACAATCGGCTTGACCACAACCTGATCGAAGGCCTCAGCATCATGCGGGTTCAGGGGGCTGGCGGTAAAGGCAATGATCGGGGTTGAACGATTGGCACCATGGCTAGACCGAATTAACGAAGTCGCCGTAACCCCGTCCATATTCGGCATGCGTATATCCATCAAGATCACATCAAACGGCGTGGACACGGCCCAGTCGACCGCCTCTAGGCCGTCATGGGCCTCAATGACGGTTTGGGCCAGGTCGGCCAACATGATCTTGAGCAATTCGCGATTGACTGCATTGTCGTCTGCCACAAGAACCCGAAGATTTCGCGGCAGATCGATGGTTTGTGCCGTCACGGCCTCATCAACCGACACGGTGTCCAGCGCGGCTGGTTCCATAGGCAAGGCCAGCCAGAACACAGAGCGCTGACCTTCAATACTGGAGACCCCAACCTCACCGCCCATGGCCTCGACCAGCCTGCGGGTAATGTCCAGACCCAGTCCGGTACCGACCTGTTCCTTGGGAATGCCCTGCGTAATCTGGGAATAGCGGCGAAACAGACGTTTTTGCTTGTCGGGTGAAATGCCTCGGCCGGTGTCAAAAATGCGAATATAGAGCCGCCCGCGCGCCGCATTGCTGCGCACTGTAACGCGAATTAAGCCCCGGTCCGTGAACTTGATCGCGTTGCCGATTAGATTAAGCAAGACCTGTTTTAGCCTTAGACCATCAATCTCGATCACGTCCGGGACACCGGTGCCGACCTTGAG
>CANGEH010000105.1 GCA_947452665.1 Caulobacteraceae bacterium | reverse complement strand
CGGCGGTTTGTCTAGTTGCAGCAGGGCCAAGAGCGGCCGGATTTGCGCGCCGAGATAAAGCTGAGGCTCCGAGGCCGGGCTGACGCCTGTGGTTTGCTCGCGCACAGAAATACAGTTTTGAACCTGGCTAGCTAGCCTCGCGAAATCCTGCGCCTCAGGGACTTGGGATAAAAAACAGGTGTCGAAATAGGTATAGACATCATTCTCGCCGCAACCGAACGAAGTCCGATCTGATCTTGCTGCGGTGAAAATCATCCGATTGGGCCGTGCCAGTGGATCGACGAACACGCCGGAAAAACAGGCGCTAATCACGGCAATGGTTGGCCTCTCCCCGCAGGTCTGGTCCAGCATGGCCCCAAGCATGGCCGGGGTCAGGACATTATCGCCAAACACAATGCCTAATGGGCTACCGTGCGAGGTCAGATAGACGAGGCAGCCGCCCCTTGCTGTGGCTGGGGCATGGTCGAGCGTCTCAAACAGGCCTTGCAGATTGGTCAAATAGGGTTTTGGCGCGCGGTAACGCTCTGGTCTAACCGAGAATTGCGCGACATTGAGCGGGTCAAACCCAGCCGTTATCAACGCCTTGGCAATGTCGCGGCGGGCATTGTCAAACACTTCGGAAGGTGCGCCGCTATGGGCATGCCAGTCGCCCGCAACCACCAGTGCGCTCCAGTCAGCAAAATCGGACTGGGGCCCGGCGGCGTGACCCTGGCCGGGGATGAGGAGACCAATAAGCACAGCAAGCCTAAGGGCAATCTGACCCAGTCCGCGCCTTATTCCTGACCCCGTCACCATGCCGTCGTTTCCCTAGGCTTTAAACTTTCCAAAAGGCGTCGGAATGGCCGTTGCGGTTGCTTTTGCCAGCAGACGGTTTTCAGAATCGTAAAGCTCGCCCTCGGTAAAGGCTATGGTGCGACCATATTTGATCACCCGTCCAACCCCGCGCAGGGTGCCAGGCAGGGCAGGTCGCAAAAAGCTGGTCTTCATTTCGAGGGTCGGCAGGACACAGGTCATGTCGGACGCAACCATCCCCGCGACAGACATGCACTCATCCAGCATGGCGCATAGATAGCCGCCCTGTATCTGGCGCATCGGATTGCAAAAATCCGTCTTGGCGTCAAATGTCACCTCGACCTGCTTGGCCTGGCGATCAACCGCAATCATCTTAAAGCCCAAGAGGGCAGAGCCTGGCGGCGGGTTCTTGCTGTTCTGGAAACGGCTCAGAATCTGGTCATCGGTCAGTTGCAAGGGCGTTTCAGACGCGACATCGGCCATGGGCTATTTCTTTCGGAACTGATCAAGCGAGACAATCTTTGGGCCGTCATCCTTGGGCGGGGCGGTTGGCTCTGGCTCAGGCTCTGGCAGGGTGGTCGGCACGCCCTCGACGTCAAATTGCAGCATGAACTGGACGCTGGGGTCGAAAAACCGGGTCACGGCGGCATAGGGCACAATCAACCGCTTAGGCTGGCCACCAAAGCTTAAGGTGATGCCAAAGCCCGATTCGCTGGTGTTCAGGTCCCAGAACTGGTGCTGTAGAACAATGGTCATTTCGTCCGGGAACTTGGTCAATATATCGGCCGGACAGGACGCGCCGGGGGCCTGGGTCTTGAAGGTGATGTAAAAGTGATGCTCGCCGGGAATTCCGGCGGGTGACGCGGCACGCTCCACGGCCGCCTTGATCACCCCGCGCAAGGCTTCCTGAACTAGGTGCTCATAAAGCATTTCGTCCGGCGGCAGTTTTTCCTTGGACATGGGCTTAAGGTCGCTTTCGATCAGGATACATATCGATTTGTCGGGCCTAGACATAACCCCACAGGGCCATGCCGCCAAGCCTTGCTGTGGCCCGCAGATCGGCCCCAGTGAAATGTTTGGTCGGCCAAGGCGGATTTTGCTGGCACAAGGGCGGGGACCGGTCCAAAAGCGGCACAGATGTTCGGTGCGGGTTTGCGCTTGACGCTACGTGGTGTAGAAGCCGGGTTACGTCTTACGAGATGTGACGGGGGCGTCGTTTTCTAGGGGTGAGGATACGTGCTTCGTAAAACCTGGGGCCGCTGGCCAGTCGTCATAGTGTCTTTGATCGCCGCGCTCAGCGTGGCCTCTTGCGCAGGCAAGTCTAAAAAGCCGTCCATGGCCTATGAAGAGCGGCCGGTTGAGCTGCTCTATTCGGTTGGGGCTGAGCGGCTCGATGCTGGTCTCTGGAACGAGGCCGTGGATTATTTCCGCGAGGTCGAGCGTCAGCATCCCTATTCGGAATGGTCCCGCCGGGCGATCTTGATGACCGCCTATGCGCATTATCAGGGCAATCAATACGAACAGGCCATTGGCGATGCCGATCGGTTTGTGTCCCTTTATCCGGGCAATCCGTCGGCTGTTTATGCCTATTACCTCAAATCCATTTGTTATTTTGAGGAAATTGTCGATGTGGGCCGCGATCAGGCCGCGACCGAGCAAGCCTTGAGCGCGCTTCGCGAAGTGGCCCAGCGCTATCCGCGCAGTGAGTATGCTGCTGATGCCCGTCTAAAGATCGACATGGTCAATGACCAGTTAGCGGGCAAGGAAATGGCCGTTGGCCGCTGGTATCTGCGTCAGGGCGATACCATTGCTGCCATTAACCGTTTTAAGGTCGTGGTTGATCGCTATCAGACCACCACCCATACGCCCGAGGCTCTTTATCGCCTGGTTGAGTCCTATCTGACGGTTGGCCTGATCGATGAGGCCAATCGCAATGGCGCAGTCTTGGGCTTTAACTTCCCGGGTGACCGTTGGTATGCCGATGCCTATGCACTTCTGTCGGGCAAGGGCTTGAAGCCAGCAGTCGAGCCGACCGCGCGCGGTTTCAAATTCAACCCGTTCAAGTCCAAGCCAACGTCCAGTCTTGATCTGGCACAAAAGGGCACAGCGCTTGCGCCGCCCGAGGCAACGACGCCTTCAAGTGATGCAACCTCGCCAGCCCCTGCGCCGAAAAAGAAGCACAAGGGCCTGCTGGGCTGGTTCAAAAAGGACTAGGGCCGGTCAATGCGGCAGCCATGCGTTTATACTGGCTCCCTCATGATTAGAATCAGACCAGACTGACGTCATGCTGATCGGTTTGAACATTCGCAATGTCGTCCTGATCGAGAGCCTGGACCTAGGCATAGGCCCGGGCCTCACAGCCCTGACCGGTGAGACCGGGGCAGGCAAATCGATAATTCTCGATGCCCTCGGCCTGGCTACCGGCGCGCGGGCCGATGCGGGCCTGGTGCGGCGCGGTGCAGCGCAGGCCTCGGTAACCGCCATGTTTGACCTGGCCCCATCCCACACGGTCTGGTCCGTGCTGGAGGATAAGGGGCTCAGCCATGCGGCCGGCGAGGAGCTGATCCTGCGCAGGCTTCTGGGCGCGGACGGCCGCTCGCGCGCCTTTGTTAATGATCAGGCCACCAGTGTCGGCGTGCTCAAGGAATTGGGCAATCTCTTGCTTGAGGTCCATGGCCAGCACGAGACGGTTGGCCTACTTGATGCGCGCAATCACCGCCCCTTGCTCGATCAGTTTGGCGATTGCGGCGCGGCCTTGAGCGCTTGCGGGCGGACCTGGGAGACCTGGCGGCTGGCCCGGCAAAGACTGGAGGCCCTGCGCGACCAGACCCAGAAGGCCGCTCAAGACCTAGATATGCTGACCCTTAGGCTCGAAGAGCTGGACCGGCTTGCCCCCAAGCTAGGCGAGGAAACCGAGCTTGCGGCCCAGCGCGCCTTGCTTGGGGCCTCTGAAAAAGCGCTCACCGAGATTGCCGCAGCGCGCGAAGCCTTTGCGGGCGAATCCCTGACCCAAAAGCTAGCCCAAGCGTTTCGGGCGGTTGAGCGAGCCAGGGAGCGTGCGGTTCAGGCCGGGGCCCGTCCAGACAGCCCAGCCGTGACGCGTCTGACCACAGCCGCCGCGACCATTGACCGGGCTTTGGTCGAGGCGCAGGAGGCCGCCGCCGCCATAGACCTGGCCGCGGAGGCCTTTGATTTCGAACCCGACCAGCTGGATAAGGCCGAAGAGCGGCTATTTGCCTTGCGGGCCATGGCGCGCAAGCTGAATGTGCCGGTTGAGGGCCTGCCAGCCGCTCGGATCGAGATTGCCCAGACCTTGGCTGGGGTGGAATCGGCCGATGAGGCGCTCAAGGCCGCCGCCGCCGAGGCTGAGCAGATGCGGGCGCAATATTTGGCGGCCGCCTTTGACCTGACGGCCAAGCGCCAACAGGCGGGTCATGCCCTGGCCTTGGCCGTAGAGGGCGAGCTTGCGCCGCTCAAGCTGGACAAGGCGCGGTTTCGGGTCGCAATCGAGCCCTTGGCGCCAGAGCGGGCTGGGCCTGCCGGTATGGACCGGGTCGAGTTTGAGGTCATGACCAATCCGGGTGCGCCGTTTGGCGGCCTAGGCGTGATTGCCTCTGGCGGCGAACTGTCTAGATTTGCGCTTGCGCTAAAGGCGGCCTTGGCGGGGCGCGCCGATCAGGCCCAGCCCCTGATGATTTTTGACGAGGTTGATCAAGGGGTTGGCGGGGCCGTGGCCGATGCGGTGGGCCTGCGTCTGCGCAAGCTGGCGGCCAATACCCAGGTTCTGGTCGTCACCCATAGCCCCCAGGTTGCCGCCCGCGCCAATGCCCACTGGCGCGTGGCCAAGGCGGGTGACGGCGATAGCGTCTCGACCCGTCTCGATATTCTTCCACAGCCCGAGCGCGAGGAAGAATTGGCCCGCATGCTGTCGGGGGCCAATGTCACCGAAGCCGCCCGCGCCGCCGCCCGGGCCCTGATGGGCTAGGGGGCTCTGGGGCTTCATATTGACGGCGGCCTCGGCTAGTCTGGGGCCATGGACAAGATTCCCGTATCCGATCTCGATGCCGCCCAGGCCGCTGAGGAATTGACCCGGCTGGCCGACGAGATCGCGGCGCATGATCTGCACTATTTTGCCAAGGACGCGCCGCTTGTGTCTGACGCCGAATACGATGCGCTCAAACAGCGCAATGCGGCGATCGAGGCGCGGTTTCCAGAGCTTGTCCGCGAAAACTCGCCAAGCCTGCGCATTGGTGCAAAAGCATCTGAACAGTTTTCGCCGGTTGAGCACGGCACGCCCATGCTCTCGCTGGATAATGCCTTTTCCGACGAGAATGCGCGCGATTTTGATGCCCGGGTGCGGCGGTTCTTGGGGCTGGGTGAGATCGATATTGCCTATACGGCCGAGCCCAAGATTGACGGTCTATCGGCCTCGCTGCGCTATGAAAACGGCATATTGGTGCGCGGCGGCACCCGCGGCGATGGCCGGGTCGGCGAGGATGTCACCGAGAACCTGCGCAGCCTGGCCGAGATCCCCAATCGCCTAAAGGGCTCTGGCTGGCCCGATGTGATCGAGGTGCGCGGTGAGGTCTATTTGGGCCATGAGGACTTTGCCCAACTGAACGAGGCCGCGGCGGCGGCGGGGCAAAAGCTTTATGCCAATCCGCGCAATGCGGCGGCGGGCTCCTTGCGCCAAATCGATCCCAAGATCACGGCCCAAAGGCCCTTGCGGTTTTTTGCCTATGCCTGGGGCCTGACCAGCGCAGCATTCGCCGAGACCCAGACCGAGGCCCTGATGGCCCTTGCGCGCTGGGGTTTTGTCACCACGCCCCAGACCCAGACCGTGATGGGCCCCGAGGGCCTATTGGCCGCCTATGCCCGGTTTGAGGCGCAAAGGCCTGGCCTAAGCTTTGATATTGATGGGGTGGTTTATAAGGTCGACCGGCTGGACTGGCAGCAAAGACTGGGCTTTGTCTCGCGCTCGCCGCGTTGGGCGATTGCCCGCAAATTTCCCGCCGAACAGGCCCGCACCGTGCTGGAGGCGATCGACCTGCAGGTTGGCCGCACCGGCGCGGTGACGCCTGTGGCGCGTCTGCGGCCCGTAACCGTCGGCGGTGTGGTGGTGACCAATGCCACCTTGCACAATGGCGACGAGATCGCCCGCAAGGATGTGCGCATCGGCGACACCGTGATCGTGCAAAGGGCAGGCGACGTCATCCCCCAGGTGGTGGGGCCGGTCTTGAGCGAGCGGTCAGCCAATTGCGTGGCCTATGCGTTTCCCACCGTCTGTCCATGCGACCTAGCCACGCCCTTGGTGCGCGAAACCACAGCTAGCGGGGCAGAGACCGTGGTGCGGCGCTGTTCAGGCGAAATGGCCTGTCCGTTCCAGCGCATCGAGCACCTAATCCATTTTGTTTCGCGCCGGGCGTTTGACATTGAGGGCCTAGGCGAAAAGCTGCTGATCAGCCTGTTTGAGGATGGCCTAATCCGTGAGCCCGCCGATATTTTCACGCTCGAAGCGCGCGACAAGGCCTTGCTTAAAAAGCTGAAAGACCGCGAGGGCATGGGCGAATTAAGCGCGCAAAACCTGTTCGATGCGATCAATGCGCGCCGCACGATTGCGCTGGAGCGGGTGATTTTTGCGCTTGGCGTGCGCCATGTCGGTGAACAGACAGGCCGCATCCTCGCGCGCGGCCTTGGCAGTTGGAGCGCATTTGAGGCCGCCATGCTTTTGCTTGGCCAGGGCGATGAGGCCGCAAGGCTAGAGCTTGAGGCCATGGACCAGATTGGCCCGACCGTAACCCTGACGCTTGGCCGCTATTTTGCCGAGGCACACAATCGCGAAGCTGTGCAACGCCTAGCTGCCCAGCTAACCATACTGGACGCTGAAAAGCCCAAGACCGATACCGCCGTTGCAGGCAAGACCGTGGTGTTTACGGGTAGCCTTGAGCGGATGACCCGCGACGAGGCAAAAGCCCAGGCCGAGGCTCTGGGCGCAAAAGTGGCTTCATCTGTGTCGAAAAAGACCGATCTGGTCGTGGCCGGCCCCGGTGCGGGCTCAAAGCTGAAAACCGCAACCGATCTTAGCATTGAGGTCATCAGCGAAGACGACTGGCTGGCCCTGGTGGCTGGCTAGACGGATTGGGGCCTCCCCGCCGGGAAGGCCCTGCACCGATTGCGTTTTTAGCCGCCCGCGAGTTTGCGGAAGAATTTTTGGCCCTGCTCGCCACCGGCAAAATAGGCTTGCTGACCGACGGGGTCCGAAATCTTGCCCCAGTTTTCGGCCACTTCTTCGGCGGAAAGACCGCCTTCACCCAGATAGACGCCTTCGGTTTCGAAAATCCGCGACAGGCCAAACACGCCCGCGCCTGCGGTGAGGATGGCACCGGTAGGCGCATCTTCGCTGACCAGATAGACCACGCCGGGCGTGACATATTCGGGCTTTAGCTTTTCCAGCACTTCTGGCGGCATCAGGCCTTCGGTCATGCGGGT
>CANGEH010000104.1 GCA_947452665.1 Caulobacteraceae bacterium | reverse complement strand
GGGCGATCTGATCGCCATTCGCTAAGGATCGGCACTGTCGCTGATCTTGAGATTATTTGAGGAGACCGCGCGTTCATGGCGCTTAAAGTCGCGATCGTCGGTCGCCCCAATGTGGGCAAATCCACCCTGTTCAATCGTCTGGCCGGGCGCAAGCTGGCTATTGTCGATGACCGGCCAGGTGTGACCCGTGACCGGCGCTTTGCCACGGGCCGCATCGGCGACCTTGATCTGGTATTGATCGATACAGCTGGGTTCGAAGACGTCACCGATGAGAGCCTGGAATCGCGCATGCGTCGCCAGACTGAATTGGCGATTGAAGAATGCGATGTTGCCCTGTTCGTTATGGATGCGCGCGAGGGGGTCACCCCACTTGATGGCCTATTTGGCGAGGTGCTGCGGCGCAAATCGCGGCCGGTGATCCTGTTGGCCAACAAGGCTGAGGGCCGGGCCGGTGAGGCCGGGACCATGGAAGCCTTCCGGCTTGGTCTGGGCGAGCCCCTCGGCATTTCCGCCGAGCACGGCGAGGGCATGGCTGAACTTTATGCCGCCCTGCGCGTGGTGTCAGACGCAATCGATGACGCCGATGACGGCTTTGACGAAGACAGCGACGAGGATGAGGACGATAATGAAAAGCCGATCCGCATCGCCATTGTTGGTCGGCCCAATGCTGGCAAATCGACCCTGATCAATCGCCTGATCGGCGAGGAGCGCTTGCTAACCGGGCCTGAGGCCGGGATCACGCGCGATGCTATTCCGGTCGATTGGAGCTTTGAAGGCCGGGCTATTCGGCTGGTCGATACAGCCGGCCTGCGCCGCAAGGCCCGTATTCATGAAAAGCTGGAAAAGCTATCTACGGGTGACACCATCCGGGCCATTACCTTTGCCGAGGTCGTGGTTCTGGTCATGGACGCAACCCACCCGTTTGAAATCCAGGACCTGCAGATTGCTGACCTGATCGAGCGCGAGGGCCGGGGCCTTGTGTTTGTGCTGGCCAAATGGGACCTGGTCGAGGACCCACAAGCGCAATTGGCCGCCTTTATCGAACATGCCGAGCGCATGCTGCCCCAGGTGCGCGGCACGCCCGTGATTGCCCTCTCAGCGGAAACCGGCAAGGGTGTTGAGCGGCTCATGCCGGCGGTGGGCAAGGTCTATAAGGACTGGTCGACCAAGATTAAGACGCGCGACCTGAATGACTGGCTGCAAATGGCCATGCAGCGCCATGCCCCGCCCTCGGTTGGCGGGCGGCGGATCAAGCCCAAATACATGGCCCAGATCAAGGCGCGGCCCCCGACCTTTGTCATGTTCTCTTCGCGGGCGGCGGAAATGCCCGAAAGCTATCGCCGTTACCTGGTCAATAGCTTGCGCGAAAGCTTTGATATCCCAGGTGTGCCCCTGCGCATCACCATCAAGTCTGGGGCCAATCCCTATGCCGATGGTGACGGCAAGCCAGCCGCAAGGGCGGGCTATAAGCCAAGCCGTGAGCGGGCTGCACGGGCCCAGGCCTCAGCCGCGACCGTGGCCGCAAGGGCGGCAGCGGCGGTCGCTGTGCCCGATATCGAGGTTGCAGAAGCCCCAACCCCCAAGGTCAAGGCTAAGCCCAAGGGTACTGGCGGCGGCACCAAATCACCGCGGGCCAAGGCGCGGGCGCTTGCCAAGACGGCGCAAGTGATCCGCTCCAAGCCCGGCGGCGTGCGCACCGGCCCCAAAAAGCCAATGAACAGCTGGTCCACGGGACCGAAAAAGCCCGCCGCAACCAAGCGCCCACTGGGTCCAAAAAAACCTTAAGCCGCTACTAAATCCTCCCCCCTTGGGGGAGGGGGACCGCGAAGCGGTGGATGGGGCCAGCACCGGCGCTGCCCCCTTCCCCGGCTTCGCCGGCACTTCCCCCAGAGGGGGAAGATTTACTGCTGTTGTTGGGAGGGGGACCGCGAAGCGGTGGAGGGGGCTTTTAAGCCCCGGCCTTCCAGTCCTTAAACACAACCAAGCCAGCAGGCGGGTCCTGTTCAGCGCGGGCAAGATCAAGCATGAGGGGTACGATCTCTTCTGGTGCGGGCAGGGTCATGGGATCTTCGCCGGGAAAGGCGACCTTTCGCATCTGGGTGCGCATCGGGCCGGGATTAACCAGGCAGGCGCGAACCGGCGTATTGGCCATCTCGTCACCATAGCAGGCAATCATGGCCTCAAGCCCGGCCTTGGCCGCGGCATAGGGCCCCCAAAAGGCGCGCGGATTGCGGGCAACGCCGCTGGACAGGAAGATCAGACGGCCCGCTTCAGACTCGCGCAGCAAGGGATCCATAGCCCGTATCAGGCGATAATTGGCGGTCAGATTAATACCGATGACCCGGTCAAATGGCTTGGGGTCAATATGGGCAACCGGCGTCAGGCCGCCAAGATAGCCCGCAGCCCCAACCAATATGTCAAGGCGCTTGTACCGCTCATAAAGGGCCAGCCCCAGCCGGTCTATGCCGTCGCCATCCATCAGGTCCAGCGGCACAAGGCTGGCATGGGCTCCGGTCTCGGCAAAGATTTGATCATCCAGCGCCTCCAGCCCGCCCTGGGTGCGGCCAAGAGCGATGACATGGGCACCGGCCTTGGCATAGCCAAAGGCAATCGCCTGACCAATGCCGCGCGTGGCGCCGGTGACAAGGGCAATTTTACCGGCAAGCGGTTTGGACTCTGTTGCGGTGTTCATGGCCTGCTTTTTAGCGATTGCCGCGCCAAGGTCACGCATAAAGGTGCGCGCGCCTTTTACAAATCCTGATCGCCATCGGGTCTTTGGCCATAGCGCTGGGACAGGAAGGCGCAGGCCATGAGCTGGATCTGGTGAAAAATCATCAGGGGAAGGACAATCACCCCGGCCGTTGCGGCAGAAAACAAGATCCCAGCCATGGGCACGCCCGTCGCGAGGCTCTTTTTTGAGGCGGCGAATACAATCGCAATCTCATCCATCTTGTTAAAGCCAAGCGTCCTGGCCAGCAGGGTTGAGGCCGTCAAAACAAGGCCAAGCAAGACCAGGCAAACGACCAAGAGCCGCACCAGATCTGCGCCCGCAATCTTGTCCCAAAGGCCGCCGGTCACGCTATTGCTAAAGGCGCTATAGACAATCAACAGGATCGAGCCGCGATCGACATAGGTCAGGCTGGCCTTATGCCGGGTCACAAAGCCGCCAATCCAGGGGCGTAGGGCCTGGCCTAGGGCAAAGGGCAAGAAGAGCTGGACCAATATGGCCTCGACCGCTGTCCAGGACATGCTGCCGCCCTGGGCATGCATCAAGAGGCCAACAAGTAGCGGCGTAACCACAATCCCGATCAGGTTAGAGGCCGAGGCTGCGACCACGGCGGCAGCGACATTGCCGCGCGCCACGGCGGTAAAGGCAATGGCCGATTGCACAGTTGAGGGCAGGCAGCACAAGAACAGGACCCCTTGCGCCAGGCTGGCAGGCAAGATGGTATCCGGCAAATGACTTGCACCCAGGCCGATCAGGGGAAACAGGGCAAAGCTGATGGCCAATATGGTCAAGTGCAGGCGCCAATGCACCAGAGCTGTCCCGACCGATTGCGGCGATAGGCGTGCGCCGTGCAAAAAGAACAGGAGCCCAACCGCTAGCTTGGTCACCAGGCCAAGTTGTACCGCCGCTGCGCCGCTGGCAGGCAATAGGCTGGCCAAGACCACCATGCCGACCAGGGCCAGCATATAGGGATCAATGCGAAGCTTTTGGATCAGACCGCTCAGGCGGCCGTTTTTGTCCGAACTCACGCGCTAACGAGGAAGGACAATTGGCGACCGGTCTGGTCCTTGCGCCCTTCTGCAATCTCGCGGTCCAGCAGGCGGGTTGGATAGTCGCCGGTGAAATAATGGTCGGTAAATTGCGGGGCGGCTGGGTCGCGCGCGCCGGCCTCCATGGCCCAATAAAGCCCGTCCACGGACAAGAAGCCTAGGCTGTCGACCTCCAGATAGCGGGTCATTTCTTCTAGGGACTTATTGGCGGCCAAGAGGTGTTCGCGGTCGGGCATATCAATGCCGTAAAAATCGGGCCAGCGGATGGGCGGTGAGGCCGAGCGCAGGTGCACCTCTGTGGCCCCAGCCTCACGCACCATGCGCACGATCTTGAGCGAGGTGGTGCCGCGAACAATGGAATCGTCGATCAGGATAACCCGCTTACCCTTCAGCACCGACCGATTGGGACTGTGCTTCATGCGCACGCCCAGCTCGCGCACGCCCTGGGTTGGCTGGATAAAGGTGCGGCCAACATAATGGTTGCGGATAATGCCCATTTCAAAAGCAATACCGCTTTCTTGCGCAAAACCCAGCGCGGCCGGAACGCCAGAATCGGGCACCGGGACCACGACATCGGCATCGCTAAAACATTCCTGGGCCAGCCGCCGACCCATGCGCTTGCGCACCTCATAGACCGAGCGGCCGTTCACCACGCTGTCGGGTCGGGCAAAATAGACATATTCGAAAACGCAAGGCCTTGCCGCCGCCGCCGGGAAGGGGCGCAGGCTCTCAATGCCATCGGAAGAGATGACGATCATTTCGCCATGCTCAACATCGCGAACAAATTGCGCGCCAATCATGTCCAGGGCGCAGGTTTCCGAGGCTAAAACCGGCTTTCCCGCCAAATCGCCCAGCACGAGCGGGCGGATGCCGAGGGGGTCACGCACCCCGATCATCTTCTTATTGGTCATGGCCACCAGGGCATAGCCGCCCTCAATCTGGCTCAAGGCCTCAATAAAGCGGTCGACGACCTTGGCTTTGCGTGAGCGGGCGATCAGGTGAAGAATGACTTCAGAATCCGAGGTCGATTGGAAAATGGCCCCGTCCGAGACCAGTTGGTCGCGCAGGAACAGGAAATTGGTCAGATTGCCATTATGAGCCAGGGCCACGCCGCCTGCTTCAAGATCGGCAAACATGGGCTGGACATTGCGGATAAAGCTGCCGCCAGCGGTGGAATAGCGGGTATGGCCAATCGCGTGGGTGCCCGGCAGGCGGCTAACCAGATCCGCCCCGGCAAAGGCATCACCGACATGGCCCATATGGCGCTCGGTATGGAACCGGCTGCCATCAAAGCTGGCTATGCCGCAGGCTTCTTGACCACGATGTTGCAGGGCGTGCAGGCCAAGCGCGCAGACGGCGCTGGCATCGGGAACCTCATAGACCCCAAACACACCGCATTCGAGTCTTGGCCGGTCATCATCGGTCTCGCGATGCTCTTGGGCGGAAAACGTCTCGTGTGCCTGGCCGATCATCGGTTCTTCTCCACTAGATCATCAACGCCGTGGCGCGATGTCTCGTCATAGCCTTGGCCCGGGGTCGTCTTGCCGTTCGCCGGCGGGGCCTTCGTGTCTCCGGCCCCTTCACGGACCGCTTTTTCGAGTGAGGGTCCCAGCCGGTCGGCAACGGCCGATCCTTCTGGGGCCAGGGCCCGAAGGCCCGTAGCGCTAAGCTTTGCCAAGGGATAGAGGGCGGCATGGGATATCCAGCGCGGCACCCGCTCGGGCGGGGTCGCGGCATTGAATACGAGGTAAAACACGCCGAGCAGGACCAAGGCCCTGATTAGGCCAAATCCGACCCCCGCCGAGCGATCCAAGGCGCCCAAGGTCTCGATATTATGAATCTTTTTGGTCAGGAACGAGCCAGAGACCCGCAGCGCTATATAGGCCAAAACAAAGCTTAAGACCACGGCTAGGGCTGTGGCGGCCCAATCGGGATCGATCAGTTTACGGCTCAAGGGACCGGTAAAGCGCAAGGCAAATATGGCGATCAGGGCGGCCAAGAAAAAGGCCAAAATGGTCATGACTTCGCGAATGGCACCGCGCACAAAGCCGATCAGGGCAGAGCCCAGAATGAGGCACAGGGCGATGAGGTCAAATAGGGTCACTGGGGCTCCTTCAGACCTTAGGTCCAGTCGCTTTCGCCGATCCGGCGTACAGCATCCGTCAGACGACTTACACCCGATACCGGGAAGGGCGCTAGATCATTGAGGCCCATTGGTCCCAATGCACGACTAAAACCTAGTTTTGCGGCTTCTTTCAGGCGCGATTCCATTCGGCTGACCTGCCGCACCTCGCCAGACAGGCTAACCTCCCCAAAAACAACGCAGTCTTGCGGCAAGGCGACGTCCAGTGCGGAAGATGCCAGCGCTGCGGCGGCGGCCAGATCGGCGGCGGGCTCACTAATGCGAAGGCCGCCCGCGACATTGAGATAAACATCGCGCCCGCCTAGCCCTAGGCCGCAGCGCGACTCCAAAACCGCCAGCACCATGGCCAGCCTGCCGGAATCCCAACCGACCACGGCGCGCCTTGGCGTGCCATAGGCCGACGGCGCGACCAGGGCCTGAAACTCGACCAGAACCGGGCGTGAGCCCTCAATGCCTGCAAACACGGCCGCCCCCGGTGCACGCTCGCCGCCGCCATTGAGGAACAGGGCCGAGGGGTTCTTGACCTCACGCAGGCCCGCATCGCCCATCTCGAACACGCCAATCTCGTCTGTGGCCCCGAACCGGTTTTTGGCGGCGCGCAATATGCGGAAGGGATAGCCGCGCTCGCCCTCAAACGACAGGACCGCATCAACCATATGCTCGACCACGCGCGGCCCGGCAATCTGACCGTCCTTGGTCACGTGGCCCACCAGGATCACCGCCACGCCGCGCGTCTTGGCCAGGCGTACCAACTCACCCGCCGCTGCCCGCACCTGGGTGACCGAACCGGGGCCTGCCTCGTGCGCATCGCTCCAGAGCGTCTGGATGGAATCGATCACGACCAGATCAAACGCCTCGCGCTTTAGGCCATCGACAATGCCGCGCAGGGCGGTCTCGGCGGCCATTTGCACGGGGGCTTGGGAAAGGCCCATGCGGGCGGCGCGGCTACGGACCTGATCAAGCGCTTCTTCACCGCTGATATAGGCGCATTTGGCGCCCTGAACGGCGGCCTGGGCGCAGACCTGAAGCAGCAAGGTTGATTTGCCGACACCCGGATCGCCGCTGAGCAATATGGCTGAACCCCGGGCCACGCCGCCGCCGCAAACCCGGTCAAATTCGTCAATCCCGGTCATGATCCGGGGCGGCGGCGGGGTCTGGCTGTCGAGGGTTTCAAAGGTCAGGCCGCGCAGCTTGCTAGACCGGCTTGGCGCAAGCGCGCCGGGCGGGCGACTTTGGATTTCCTCAACCAGGCTATTCCAGGCCGAGCAGGCTGGGCACTGGCCCGCCCATTTGGACTGGACTGCGCCGCAGGTCTGGCAAACATAGGTCGCACCGTCGCGGGCCATCAGCACTCCAAGGGCGAATCACGCCTGTGTCTTGGC
>CANGEH010000103.1 GCA_947452665.1 Caulobacteraceae bacterium | reverse complement strand
GCCTCGGGCGGAATTTCGGGCACAAGACACCGATAGCAGGGCTGGCCTTCAAATACCGCGACCTGACCCGTCCAGCGGCCAATCGCGCCAGACACGAGGGCCTTGGCCTCATCCAGACAGGCCTGATTGATGGCAAACCGAACGGCAAAGTCATCCACCCCATCTAGGACCAGATCATAGCCGCGAACCAGAGCCCGCGCGTTCTGGGCGTTTAAGGCCAAGGGGTGCGAGACCACGGCCACATGCGGATTAAGCGCGGTGAGGTGCTTTTTCCCCGCCTCGGTCTTCAGCGCACCGATATCACCGGTTTCAAACAGGATCTGTCTTTGCAGATTGGACAGGCTGACTGTATCGGCATCAACCAGGCCTAGGGTGCCGACGCCTGCGGCCGCCAGATAAAGCGCGGCTGGGCCGCCAAGCCCGCCCGCCCCAACCACCAAGACCTTGGCTGCCTTTAGCTTTTGCTGACCCGGCCCGCCAATTTCGCGCAGGACAAGGTGGCGGGCATAGCGCTCGATTTCGTCTGGGCCAAAGGCCATGCTTGCCCTCCAGGCCTCTTAAGCCGAGGCCGTCATTACCGCTTCATGGCCCAGCATAGCCGCCTTGCGCGCCAAGCCCCAGTGATAACCGGTCAGACGGCCGTCCCTAGCAATCGCCCTATGACAGGGGATCAGATAGCTGATCGGATTGGCCCCGATCGCTGCGCCCGTAGCGCGAAAAGCCCCCGGCTTGCCCGTCCAGGCCGCGACATCGGCATAGGTTGCGGTCGCACCAGCGGGGATTTTCAACAAGGCCTTCCAGACCTGGATGTGAAACGGCGGTCCCATCAATGCCAGGGGCGGGGCGGGGCCATCGCCTAAAAACACCGCCGCCGAAAGCGGCCTTGCCCCGGCATCATCGCGCTGCCAATCGGCGGCTGGCCAGCGGGCCTGCATATCGGCCAAGGCCGCCGCCTCATCGCCCTCATCGCAAAAGGCCAGGCCACAAAGCCCGCGCGGCGAAGAGACAAAAAGCGCTGTACCAAACGGACAGGGCGCATAGCCATAGGTCAGGATCAAGCCCTCCCCGCGCCGCCGAACCTCGCCCGGCGTCACCGCCTCATGCGCGATAAACAGGTCATGCAGGCGCGAGGGGCCCGAAAGGCCAATGTCCAAGGCCGCATCCAGCACGCTGGTCCCCGCCTCTAGGCTCATGCGCGCCTGACCATGGGCAATCGCGGCCATAAAGGTCTTGGGGCTGACCCCGGCCCAGCGCGTAAACAGGCGCTGGAAATGAAATTCCGACAGGCCGATCACATCTGCGGCCTGTTCTAGGCGCGGCCGGTCACGCCAGTGTTCGGCCAGCCAGTTCAGGGCCGCGCCCATGCGCGCATAATCGGCGGCCTGTTGGTCAAGCCGAGCCGGACCGGTTGCAGGGCCTGCTAACGGGTCTAGACTAGGGTCGTGTGAGGGATCTTGGGTCATGGCCACCGTCTTGCCGCAAATTTGCGACCATTTCCGCCCGAATCTTGCTTTTTGGCAAAATTTTATCCGTGCCGAGCGGCGCGCGCCGACCGAATCGCAGCTTCCAGGGCCCTGCCCAGGTCCGAGCGCTCCGGCGGGCTCAGGGCCTGGCCGATCAATAGCCGCCTTGCCGATATTTTCAGACTGATCTTGGCCTCATGCTCACCATCGGCCTCAATCTCCACCCGGGTAAAGGCGGTCGGTGAGGTCCAGACGGTGCGGGCCAGGGTGCCGATCTGATGCAGCACCCTGACCTCATCAGCCGTGACCTGAACGCGCTCGGCCTGCCGACCGGCCCGGTAATGGATCTTGAAGGCAATAAACACGCCAAGAACATCCAGGCCCAGAAATACGGGCACGGGCAGGGCGCCAATGGCAACAAAAAGCCCGGCGATCAGCAGGTTCAAAACGATCAATATGCTCATGAAAACGCGAAACCCGCCCCGAGATAGGGACCGGTTTGGGGTGATGACGGCATCCATATAATAGACGGCGCTGGGCATGGCTTCATTATATGGAACCAGAACCCGGCTTGACCAGCGGCCTTGGCGAAGGCGCGACAATAGAGCATGATTGATCCATGCGCGCCAAAGCCCCCCCAAGCCCTCGATCCCGAATTAAATCCGGCTCCCATAACGGCCAAAGAACCAAGCCTGCGCGTAAACGCACACCGGCTGAGCGCGAACGCATTGAAACCATTTTTGAGCGGTTTGCCGAGGCTGACCCCGCGCCCGCCACCGAGCTGAATGCGACCAGCCGCTATACCCTATTGGTCGCCGTGGTCCTGTCGGCCCAGGCCACAGATAAGTCGGTCAATCGCGCCACGGAGGGTCTGTTTGAATCCGCCGATACGCCGGAAAAAATGCTGGCCCTAGGCGAGGCGGCCGTGGCCAATCATATCAAGACGATTGGGCTTTTTCGCACCAAGGCCAAGAATGTGATCGCCCTGTCGCAAATCTTGATGCGGCAATATGGCGGCGAGGTACCAACAGAGCGCAATGCCCTTGAGGCCCTGCCCGGCGTTGGGCGCAAGACGGCCAGTGTGGTCTTGAACGAATGGGGGCTAGAGCCCGCCATTGCCGTCGATACCCATGTGTTTCGGGTGGCGCACCGGCTAGGCCTTGCCGATGGCAAGAGCCCCAACCAGGTGGAAAACCAGCTGAAAAGCACAGTGCCCGTGCCCTATCTGACGCGGGCCCATCACTGGCTGATCCTTCAGGGCCGTTATATCTGTGTCGCCCGCAAGCCCAAATGCGGTGGCTGCCCGGTGGCCGATCTTTGCCCGTCCAAGGACGAATACTAGTCGATCGAGGCCATGATCGCGTCTGCAAAGGCCGCGCCCTGGTCGGGGGCGTGTTCTAAAAACAGATTTGGCTCGATCAGTTCTAACTCCATGAGCCGAAGATCACCGTCTAGGCAACGGATCAGATCGATCCGGGCATAGACCAGATCCTGATCCACAGCGCGCAAGACCGACTGGGCCGCGTCAAAGGCCTCTGGGCTTGGCAAGACTTGGCGCACCCGGCCGCCAAATTGCGGCTGGACGCGGAAATCACCGGTCCGCGCCACCTTGATCACGGCATGGCTAAACTGGCCGCCAAAATAAAACAGCGACCATTCCCCCTCCTCGCCGACAGCAGGCAAGAAGGGCTGCACAATCACCGGGCCTTGCGGCAGGTCATCAGGTTCATCGTCTGGAAAATGCACCATGGTCTGGTGTGACCCAGCCGATATCTGCGGCTTGATCACTAAAAGCTCGCTATCAAACATGGCCCGCGCCTGATCAAGGTCTTGCCAGGTCAGGTCCTCGGTCATCAGGCTGGGCACCACCGGCGCGCCCAGATCGGCCAGTTGGGCCAGATAGGACTTGGTCGTGTTCCAGGCCAAGAGCCGGGCCGGATGGGTTAGCTTGACACCCAAGTCATCCCAAGCCCTTAGCCGATCAGCCCAGGCCTGAGCCTTAAGATGATAGCCCCAGGCTAAAAGCGGCAAGACGCCATCATAGGCGAGCAAGGCCCTGGCCGGAGGGCCGCCAAACCAAGGCTCTGGCGTAACCTTGGCGCCCAAGGCCCGCAAGGGCGCGGCTAGGGTTTCAAACAGGCCAGGCCAGCTGGCGGCGTGTTGCTCATTATCGGGCGAGGGGACCAGTATGGCCAGATGCGGATATTGGGTCATGCTCTTGGCCTATCGCGTCAAAATCGGCGGGGCAAGCCTTGATGCCCGCTTGCGCCTTTGCCCTTAGGCCCAAGGCAGACTATAGCAGGGCTAGGTTTCGTATTTTGCGATTTGCAGGCCCCATGACCGAGCTCTATGACGTCGCTGCTATTGGCAATGCTATTGTCGATGTGATTGCGCCGGCCGACGATCAGTTTTTGGCCGATCAGGGCCTGGTCAAGGGCTCCATGGCCCTTATCGATGACGCGCGCGCGCTTTATCTCTATGACCAGATGGCCGCAGGGATCGAGGCCTCGGGCGGCTCTGCGGCCAATACGGTTGCCGGCATTGCCAGTTTTGGCGGCCGCGCGGCCTATATTGGCAAGGTGGCCAATGACCAGCTTGGCGATGTGTTTGCCCATGATATTTCGGCTATTGGGGTGGCTTTCGATGTGCCGCGGCTGGTCGATGCTGCGCCCACCGCCCGCTGTCTGATCAATGTTACCCCCGATGGCCAGCGCACCATGTCGACCTTTTTGGGCGCCTCCAACCAATTGACCGTGGCCGATGTCTCACCAGACCTAGTGGCAGCGGCAAAGATTCTTTACCTCGAAGGCTATTTGTTTGATCCGATGGAGGCGCGCCGCGCCTTTGCCAAGGCCACAGCCATTGCCCGCACCCATGGTCGCCAGATTGCCCTCACCTTGTCCGACTCGTTTGTGGTCGAGCGTCACCGGGCGGCCCTGTTGGGCTTTATCGAGACTGAGGTGGATATTCTGTTCGCCAATGCCGCTGAGGTCTGTGCCCTGTTTGAGACAACCGATATTGATGCGGCGATTGCGGCCTTAGACGGCAAGGTCGCGATTGCCGCCGTGACCCGCAGCGAAGACGGCTCGAGCCTCTTGGCCGGCGGTACCGTCACAATGGTCAAGGCCAGCCCCGTCGAAAAGGTGGTCGATACCACCGGTGCTGGCGATCAATATGCGGCCGGGGTCTTGTTTGGCCTAGCGCGCGGCCGATCGATTAGCCAGTGCGGCGCGCTCGGCGCGCTGGCTGCGGCCGAAGTGATTTCGCACTATGGCCCAAGACCGTCTGTCTCGCTGCAAACCCTGGCCGCCAAGGCCGGGCTTTAATCAAGGTTGGTGTGATGACTGAGCACAGAACCGCGCAAATCCTTCGCGAAACCAAGGAAACCTTTATCAAGGTCTCGATCGATCTGGATGGCACTGGCCAGGCCCAGGTCTCGACCGGGATTGGGTTTTTCGATCACATGCTGGACTCCTTCGCCCGGCATGGCGGCTTTGACTTAAACGTCGAGGCCAAGGGCGATCTGCATATTGATTTTCACCATACGGTCGAGGATGTCGGGATCGTGCTGGGTCAGGCCGTGGCCAAGGCTCTGGACGGCTTCAAGGGCATTCGCCGATTTGGTCATGCCTATATCCCCATGGACGAGACCTTGAGCCGGTGCGCGATCGACCTGTCCAACCGTCCCTATCTGATCTGGAAGGTGGGTTTTTCGCAGCCCAAGATCGGTGATTTCGACACCGAATTGTTTAAAGAATTCCATCAGGCCTTTGCTATGAATGCCGGGGCCTGTGTACATCTAGAATGCGTGTATGGTGACAATAACCACCATATTGCCGAGAGCGGTTTTAAGGCCCTGGCCAGGGCCTTGCGGGTGGCGGTTGAGCTTGACCCCAAGACCCAAGGCCAAGCCGCCTCGACCAAGGGCGTGCTCTAGGATCCTTGATGCAAACCGTTACCCTGATTGATTATGGCTCCGGCAATCTGCGCTCGGCGCAAAAAGCCCTGATCGCGGCAGCGGCAGGGCTTGGGCCGGGCTATGAGGTCAATGTTTCTGACGATCCAGAGATCATTGCCCGCGCTGACCGTTTGGTCCTGCCTGGGGTTGGTGCCTTTGCGGCCTGTATGAGGGCGCTGCAAGAGCGCAGCGGCGTGATTGAGGCCATGACCGAGGCGGTCAAGGGGCGCGGCGTTCCGTTCTTGGGTGTTTGCGTTGGTATGCAATTGCTGGCCGATCGCGGGCTGGAATTTGGCCAGACCACAGGGCTTGGCTGGATCAGTGGCGAGGTGCGGCTTTTGACGCCGACTGACCCACACTGCAAAATTCCGCATATGGGCTGGAACGCGCTGGACACTATGCGCGATCACGCCTTATTGGCGGGGCTGGAGCCCGGCGCCCATATGTATTTCACCCATTCCTATGCCCTGTTTGCTAAGGACCCTAGCAGCGTCATTGCCACCACGGATCATGGCGGACCCATGGTCGCGGCCGTGGCCAAGGACACAGTCGCAGGCATGCAGTTTCATCCTGAAAAATCACAAGCCGCGGGCCTTCGCCTGCTGGCTAATTTCCTGGAGTGGCGGCCATGATTCTTTACCCCGCCATCGACCTGAAAGACGGTCAGTGCGTGCGTCTACTCCATGGCGACATGGACCAGGCCACGGTATTCAATGCCTCACCCGCCGATCAAGCCGCCCAATTTATGCGGGCGGGCTTTGAGTGGTTGCATGTGGTTGACCTCAATGGCGCAATTGAGGGCCGCCCCGTCAATGCCGACGCGGTGGGCGAGATTATGCGCGCGGTTTCTATCCCGGTTCAGCTCGGCGGCGGCATACGCACGCGCGCCCAGATCGAGCACTGGATCGAGGCCGGGATCAGCCGGGTGATTTTGGGCACGGTCGCGGTCAAGGATCCTGACCTGGTTCGGCGCGCGGCGGCGGATTTTCCAGAACAGATTGCCGTGGCCATTGATATACGCGACGGCATGGTGGCGGTTGAAGGCTGGGTCGGGGCGTCTGATCTTGATGCCGTCACCCTGGCAAAGCGCTTTGAGGATGCGGGCGTTGCCGCCCTGATCGTTACCGATATTGGCCGCGACGGGGCCTTGACCGGCGTTAATGTCGAGGCGGTTGGCGCGGTTGCTGATGCGGTCAATATTCCGGTGATCGCCTCTGGCGGCTTTGCCTCAGTTGTTGATATTCGCAATCTCAAGGCTAGGCCCGGTGTTGCAATTGCCGGTGCCGTTCTAGGCCGAGCGCTCTATAATGGCGACATTAACCCGGCTGAAGTGCTCGCCGCCGCGCAAATGCGCCGCTAGGTTCGAAGGCTCACACACCCATGCTCAAGGTGCGCATTATTCCCTGTCTAGACGTCAAGGATGGGCGCGTGGTCAAGGGCGTTAATTTCCTTGACCTGCGTGATGCCGGCGATCCGGTCGAACAGGCTAGGGCCTATGATGCCGCCGGCGCCGATGAGCTAATGTTTCTCGACATTACAGCCAGCCATGAGGGCCGCGGGGCCATATTGGATGTGATTGCCCGCACGGCTGAGGTCTGTTTCATGCCGGTTTCGGTTGGCGGCGGGGTGCGGCAGGTCGAGGACGCGCGGCGTCTTTTAAGGGCAGGCGCCGACAAGGTCTCGATCAATACGGCCGCGGTCGAAAATCCAGACCTCTTATCGGCCGCTGCCGATGCGTTTGGCTCACAATGCGTCGTGGTGGCGATTGATGCCAAGGCTAGGGCCGATGGCGCGGGCTGGGAGGTGTTTACCTATGGCGGTCGGCGCGCCACCGGACTGGATGTGATCGCGTATGCAGAGTTGGCTGTGGCGCGAGGGGCGGGCGAGATTTTGCTCACCTCCAT
>CANGEH010000102.1 GCA_947452665.1 Caulobacteraceae bacterium | reverse complement strand
TAGGCGCGCATCATCCAGCGGATAGGCTTGGGGCGGGCGCAGCTGATAAGACCGACCATTATCCTTGCGTCTTTGATCGACATAGGCCTGAACCAGCTCATAGAGATTGCCCGTCATGCGGCTGGATGAGACGATCTTGACCGCCTCTGGATCGCCGCGCGTAAACACATCGCGCTTAAGCCTAGGCCGCAAGGCTAGGGCCTCGACCGCCTTGCGCATAATGTCCAGCTTGGCCAGACGGAAGGCCAAGGCCATGGCCATTTCCTCCGCAGGGGGTTCATTGTCCAGCTTGCGCTCAGGCTTTGGCAGCATGAGCCGCGATTTTAAATAGGCCAGCCAACTGGCCATGACCAGATAATCAGCCGCGAGTGAAAACCGCACCCGCCGCACTTGATTGACAAAGGCTAGATACTGTTCGGCCAGTTTCAGGACCGACAGCTTCATCAAATCCACTTTTTGCGTGCGGGCCATGGCCAGCAGCACATGCAAGGGGCCTTCATAACCCTCGATATCGATGATCAGGGCCTCGCCGTCCTCGACCGCCTCTTCGACGGCCTGAAAGTCGAGGCTGGGCTGGAAGGTGTCGGTCATGCAGACCGCCCCGCCAGACCCCATTTTCCAAGCTGGGCTTCCGCGTCGGCCGCATCAAGAGTGGCGGGCTTTGCCATGCAGGTCTTGGCCGCCTCAGCCCTTTGGGCAGGCTTGGCATCAAGCCAGGGCGAGGCTTGCGCCACCTCAGCCATTTCATCCATCTGGCCATTGCAGTGCAAAACCAGGTCAGACCCAGCCGCCAGCGAGGCCTTGGTGCGCTCGGCAAAGCTGCCGCCCAGCGCCTTCATGGAAAGGTCATCGCTCATCAACAGGCCGTCAAACCCCATATGACCGCGAATAATGTCTTGCGTCACCTTGGCCGAGACCGTGGCACAGGCATCGGGGTCAATCGCGCTGAACACCACATGCGCGGTCATGGCCATGGGCGCATGGGCAAGCGCAACAAAGGGCGCAAAATCGGTGCGCTCAAGCTCGGCGCGCGGCGTATGGACCACGGGCAATTCGAGGTGACTGTCGGCAAAGGCGCGGCCATGGCCGGGAATATGTTTGATCACGGGTGCCACCCCACCGGCGATCAAGCCGTCCATGGCGGCCTGGCCAAGGCTTGCGACCAAGGCGGGATCTTCGCCAAATGAGCGATCGCCAATAATGTCGTGTGCGCCCGGGTGTCGCAGGTCCAGGCAGGGCGCGCAGTCGGCATTAAAGCCAAGCGACAGCACCTCATGGGCCAAGAGACGGTGATTGAGCCAGACCGCCTTTAGGCCCGCCTCAGCATCCTTGGCATAAAGCGCGCCAAACGGATCGGCAGGAGACCTTAACTTGGCCAAGGGCGGCCTTAGGCGTTGGACCCGCCCGCCTTCTTGATCGACAAACACCAAGGCCTGCTCATCCTCAACACTCTCGCGCAGGGCGGAGATCAGGGCCCGGGTCTGGTCGGCAGTCTGGATATTGCGCGCAAACAGGATAAAGCCCCAGGGCCGGACCGACTGGAAAAACCGCCGCTCGGCCTCAGACAGGACCGTGCCTTCACAGCCAAATATACAGGCCCGCGACGCCACCCTAGCCGCCCTTGACGATGCAGATCTTGCCCGCCGCCTTTAATTGCTCGCAAAAAGCCGTCGCCTCGCTACGCGAGCCAAAGCCGCCGATCGAGGTGCGATAGAGGGTCGAGCCGTCCTTATCCACTGGAACTATGGTCTTGGACTTGCCCGCCATGGGTTTGGGGAAGGCCTTGGCAATATCGCTCCAGCCCTTGCTGGCCAGGTCATTGGACGAATAGGCCCCAATCTGGACCAGGGCGCTGGACGTGGCGGCCACAGCCGCTTTGGCAGCGGGCTTTTTCTCCGTCGTCACGGTCTTGGCTGGCGTCGGCGCGGGCTTGGTCACTGGCGCTGGCTTGGTCGCGGCAGCCATGGGCGTGGCCTTGGACTGGGGCGTGGCCATGATCGGTTGCGGCTTAACGGCAATGGTCTGGACAGGCGCAGGCTTAACCGCCTGTGCAGGGGCGGCCGGTTGGGCCTGGGCCATTGGCCGGGCCTCCGGCACTTCGGGTCCCGGGGTAAAGGTTGGCATGGGCTCGGTTTCGCCAGGCGCCGGAGCCTTATAGACCTGCAGCCCAACGGCGGTTTCACCGGGCTGAACCTCGGGCGGCGGCGGGCCCTTCATCTCGGCCACAGGCGTGCCAACCGGTTGCGGCGGATCGCCTGCGCCGCGCACGCCACTGCGATAGAACAGGATCAGGGCGACAATCAAGGCCACCAGGATCACCGCGCTAAAGATCAGGGCTAGAGGCAGGGGCTGGCTCTCACCGGCCTGACGCTGCCGCCGCGCATCAAAGGTCAGGGGCTGGTCGGTCTGGGGCGTATAGGCGCCGCGATCAAAATCAGACATCGCTTGGGCTCCGAGGGCCGGTCTTGGCCATCACAAAGGGACGCATTAGCGCCGAATCACCCCTCGATTATACCCCTTTGCTCAGGGCCTAGTTCCAAATTTCCAGATGGAAGAGTTTGCGGTGCTCTTCAATGGCAAATCGGTCGGTCATGCCTGCAATATAGTCACATACGACGCGCGCGCGGCCACCCTGATCGCGGCCTTGAGTCTTGATCAGCCATTCGCTCGGCAGGACATCCGGCTCGGCCATGAACAGCTGGAACATATCGGCCAATATGCGCCGCGCCTGGCTGCGGGTGCGATTGACGCGCCAGTGGCGATACATGCGCTCATGCAAGAAGGCCCGCAAAAGCGCCAGGTCCTCAGCCATGTCCGGCGAAAACGCGACTAGGGCATGGGACAGGCTGCGCACATCGCTGGCAGACTGGGCACCAGTCGATCTGGCCCGGCGACTGGTCTCGGTCATGACATCATCAATCATGGCCCCGATCATGCGGCGCACGGCCTCTAGGCGCACCAGTCGGTCATCTAGGTCTGGACGCTCTGCCTTGACGGCCAAGAGCAGGGGCCCGATCAGCGGCACGCTCAGCAATTCCTCAAGCTGGAACAGGCCTGCCTGCAAGCCATCGTCAACATCGTGATTATTATAGGCGATATCGTCAGCCAGGGCCGCAACCTGCGCCTCCGCCGAGGCCCAGGTGCCAAGCCCAAGATCATAGGCGCGGTTATAGTCGGCAATCGCTGCCCAGCTTGGCCGGTTCAGCTTGGACACCACCGGGCCATTATGTTTGACAATCCCCTCTAAGGTTTCCCAGGTCAGGTTCAGGCCCAGAAAATCGGGATAGCGGTGCTCCAATTCGGTGACGACGCGGAAGGTCTGGACATTGTGATCAAAGCCGCCATAGGGCTCCATCGCCTTTTGCAACTCGTCCTCGCCGGCATGGCCAAACGGCGGGTGACCCAGGTCATGGGCAAGAGCAATGGTCTCGGCGAGATCAGCATCCAACCCCATGGCCGTGGCAATGGCGCGGGCAACCTGGGCGACTTCCAGCGAATGGGTTAGCCGGGTGCGGAAATGATCGCCCTCATGCGCCACAAACACCTGGGTCTTTTCCTTCAGACGGCGAAAGGCGGTGGCGTGAATGATCCGGTCGCGGTCACGCGCAAAGGGCGTGCGGGTGCGGCTCTCGGCCTCGACAAAATGTCGCCCCTGCGACCTGGCAGGGTCTTCAGCATAGGGCGCACGAACCGGAGGCGTATAAATCGTCATCTAGCTTCCTAGCCAATCCTTTAGAACCGTCGCCAAAGCCATTTTCAGGCCATTCTAGGCATTTCGGCCAAGGCCCATTGTTGGGCCGCCCGAACATATCATATAGAGGTCATACTTCCTTTTCGCAGAGTCTGTGCCCCCATGTCGACCCTGACGCTTTCCACCTCCAGCCGCACCGGACCGGGTATTACCCTGTCTGAGCGCGCGGCCGCGCAGATCAAGGCGCTGGGTCAGGCCGAGGGGCGGGCCCTGATGCTACGCGTCGCCGTTGATGCCGGGGGCTGTTCTGGGTTTCAGTATAATTTTGATCTGGTCGAAAACCATCAGGATGATGACCTGCGCATTGAATGTGACGGGGCTGCGGCCCTGGTCGATGTGGTGTCGCTGAACCTGCTCAAGGGCTCAGAAATCGATTATGTCGATGAGCTGGCTGCGTCTGAGTTTCGCGTTCGCAATCCCAATGCCAAATCGTCCTGCGGCTGCGGCGTTAGCTTTTCGATCTAGTCTCGACCATTGGCGAAGGGGCCACAATGCGCATCGCCACCTGGAATGTGAACTCGATCAATGCCCGGCTCGACGGCGTGCTGGACTGGTTTCGCGAGGCCTCGCCCGATGTGGCCTGCCTGCAGGAAATCAAGTGCGTTGACGAAAAGTTTCCCACCGAAGCCTTTGAATCGCTTGGCTATAATGTCGCTGTGCATGGCCAAAAAACTTATAATGGCGTCGCCCTCTTGTCCAAGTATCCGATGGAGGATATCCGCAAAGGTCTGCCGGGCGACGAGACCGATGAACAGGCCCGCTATATTGAGGCCCTGATTGCAGCGCCCAGGCCCGTGCGGGTCGGCGGCCTTTATCTGCCCAATGGCAATCCGATCGGCACGGAAAAGTTCAGCTATAAACTGGCCTGGATGGCGCGGTTAAAGGCCCATGCCCAGGCCCTGATGGCCGATGAAGAGCCGCTGGTCCTGGCCGGGGATTACAATGTTATCCCCGAGGCCAGTGATTGCTACGATCCCGCAGCCTGGGTCGGGGACGCCCTGTTCCAGCCGCAAAGCCGCGCCGCTTTTCGCCAATTGCAGTGGCTGGGCCTAACTGAGGCGCATAAGCAGGTGGTGGGAAAGACCCACGATTATACCTTTTGGGACTATCAGGCTGGGGCGTGGCCGCGCAATAATGGCATCCGCATTGACCATATGCTGCTGTCGCCGCAGGCCGCCGATCTCTTAAAGGCCTGCACCATCCATGCCCATGTGCGCGGCCGCGAAAAGCCATCAGACCATGTGCCGGTCGAGATTGATCTAGCGCTCTAGGCCAAAAGCCGAAATTCGCCTATCCTGAGTCGCATGAGCGAAGTCATACGCATCTTGCTGATCCTTGGCATTGCCGCCGCAGCCTTGACCATGATCGGGGCCGCGATCGCTTGGTGGCGCACCGAGGACCGGCGACTGGGCCGACTGATCACGCGAGTGTTTGACGGCCCTGCCGATGCCCAGATTATTGGCCGGGGCCAAAACGCGGCCATAGCGATTGGCGATGAGCCGCCGCAAATCTTGGTCATGCAGGATGGCGGCGCCAAGGCGCGCCTCTACCAGCTAGCTCATCTTTTGGGGGCCGAGCTTGATGTCGATGATGTGCTGGTCTCACGCGCCTTTTTGGGCGAGGCGCGAATGCCGCTGGACCATGCCGCCGCCAATGCCCAGACCGTGGTGCTGCGGCTATTATTCTATGATCCCAAACATCCTGATTTTGATCTGGTGGTCTGGTCGCCGCGTAGGCACCGCAGCCAGGATCAGTCTTCTGATATTGCTATTCGCGAGGGCGCACGATGGGTTGCGCGGATCGATGCCCTATTGCGCCAACATGCGCGCGACGAACCACGCTCAGCGCCGCTGCCGCCCGTCCGCCGCGGTCCGCCCGCGCCTGCCCCCCTGTTCGACGATCTTGAGCTTGAGCAAGCAGAGGGCAAGACCGATCTCGAACAGGACCTGTTTGATGAACCAGACGCCCCAAACCGGGGCAGGTCTGATGCTTCAGACCCACCCTGGTAAGGTGCTCAAGGCCTAGAGGTCGGCATAAACATGCCGCTCACCGGCAAAGCCGGGATGGGTTACCGCCCCGTTCGAGGCCGGGCCGACCGTCTGGGCAAATTTCCAGATTGCACCGGAGCCATATTGGGTTTCACGCGGCTTGAAGGCGGCGCGGCGCGTGGCCAGGGTGGCCTCATCGACCTGAAGGTCGATCGTGCCCGCTTGCGCATCAATTGCGATAATGTCGCCATCTTCAACCAGACCGATGGGGCCACCAACAGCCGCTTCTGGACCGACATGGCCAATGCACAGGCCGCGGGTTGCGCCGCTGAACCGGCCATCCGTAATCAGGGCCACCTTGTCGCCCATGCCCTGGCCATAAATCGCAGCCGTGGTTGAGAGCATTTCGCGCATGCCTGGACCACCGCGCGGGCCTTCATAGCGAATGACCAGCACCTCGCCCTCTTTGTAATCGCCCGCCTCGACCGCCTTAAAACAGGCCTCTTCGCCGTCAAACACCCGGGCAGGCCCCACATGCTTGAGGTGATCCAGACCTGCCACCTTAACGATGGCCCCATCCGGCGCGAGCGAGCCCCAAAGCCCGACAACGCCGCCATTGGGCGACAAGGGCTGGCTGGCCGGGCGAATGACTTCTTGATCACTACGCCAAACCACCGATTCTAGGTTTTGCGCCAAGGTCTTGCCGGTCACGGTCATACAATCGCCATGCAAAAGGCCTGCCTCGAGCAGGGTCTTGAGCAGCATGGGCACGCCGCCCGCCTCACCCATATCCTTGGCCACAAACCGGCCGCCGGGCTTCAGATCGGCCAGATAAGGCGTCTTGCGGAAGATTTCAGCCACATCGCGCAAGGAGAACTGGATGCCGCACTCATGCGCCATGGCGGGCAGGTGCAGGGCGCCATTGGTCGAGCCGCCGGTCGCCGCCACGATCACGGCGGCATTTTCAAAGGCCTTGAGGGTACAGATATCGCGCGGACGAATATTGCGCTCGATCAGGGCCATGACCGCCTCGCCCGAGGCCACAGCATAGGCATCGCGGCTTTCATAAGGCGCAGGCAAGGAGGCCGAGAGTGGCAAGGCCAGGCCAATCGCTTCGGACACGCAGGCCATGGTATTGGCGGTAAACTGACCCCCGCAGGCCCCGTCACTAGGGCAGGCATGGCGTTCAAGCTCGCACAGGGTCTCAAGGCTCATCTTGCCAGCCGAATGCTGACCCACGCCCTCAAACACGTCGAGCACTGTGATATCCTTGCCCTGCCAACGGCCCGGCAGGATCGAGCCGCCATAGAGAAACACGCTTGGGACATTGAGGCGCAACATGGCCATCATCATGCCCGGCAGGCTCTTGTCACAACCGGCCACCCCGACCAGGGCATCATAGCCGTGGCCGCGAATGGTTAGCTCGACCGAGTCGGCAATGACATCGCGGCTAACTAGGCTGGAGCGCATGCCCTCATGGCCCATGGCAATACCGTCGGTTACCGTAATTGTGCAGAATTCGCGCGGCGTGCCACCAGCGGCCTTGACGCCGGTCGAGACGGCATGGGCCTGACGCATCAGTGCTGTATTACACGGCGCGGCCTCATTCCAGCAGGAAGCGACGCCGACAAAAGGCTGGCTAATCTCGCGCGTGCCAAGACCCATGGCGTAATAATAGGACCGGTGCGGCGCGCGCGC
>CANGEH010000101.1 GCA_947452665.1 Caulobacteraceae bacterium | reverse complement strand
TTATGAGCAACCCAAATTGCTGGGCCTCGAAGGCCTAGAGCCTGTGTTTGAGGCCAATGTGCGCCAGAGCACCCGGGCGCGGGAATCCTATTTTGCGCGGTTTGCGCCGGAAATTCGCGCCAAATTGAAACGCGCCAGCCTGATGGTCACGGGCGGGTTTCGTACCGCTGAAGGCATGAGCGATGCCCTGACGGGCGATTCTATTGATCTAATCGGGCTCGGCAGACCCCTATGTGTTGACCCCGATGCGGCCGGCAAATTGGTCAAGGGTGAGTTGTCGGCGCTCAAGGCTTGGGAGGGCGTGCTGCGGATTGGACCTGGTATTTTTAGCCCCACCTCAAGCGTGCCCCTGATCCGCACGATCAACGGCTTTGCCACGCAAGGCTGGTTTTATGAGCAGATTGTGCGTCTGGGCGAGGGTCAGGATGCAGACCCCAAAATGGGTGTGCTGGGCGCCTTTATTCGCAACCAGTCGCGTGAGGCCAAGACCCTTAAGGCGCTTGTGCGGAACGCATGACCGGCGTCATGGCCAAATCGGCCATGGGTGTTGGGCGACTGTTCGGCTAAACCTTTTTTCAGCGACGATTCTTGTCCCCCAGCGTTTGGAATGCCCTTGACCGCCATGATTCATATATCGGACGTGACCAAGACCTATGCCTCTGGGTTTCAGGCCTTAAAATCCGTCAATCTTGACATTCAAAAGGGCGAGATTTTCGCGCTTTTGGGCCCGAACGGTGCGGGCAAGACCACCTTGATCAGCATTGTCTGCGGCATTGTGCGCGCCAGCAGCGGCCAGATCAGCGTCAGCGGTCATGATATTCAGCACGATTACCGAGCGGCCCGCAGCGAGATTGGCCTAGTGCCACAAGAACTACATACCGACTCTTTCGAGACGGTTTGGGCGACGGTGCGCCACAGCCGCGGCCTGTTTGGTAAGGCCCCTAACGATGCCCATATCGAGGCCGTGCTGAAGGACCTGTCCTTGTGGGACAAGAAGGACAACAAGATTGTCAGCCTGTCGGGCGGCATGAAGCGCCGGGTCATGATCGCCAAGGCCCTGTCGCACGAGCCGACCATCCTGTTTCTCGATGAGCCAACCGCCGGGGTCGATGTCGAACTGCGCCGCGACATGTGGGCCATGGTTCGGCGTCTGCGCGACCGCGGCGTGACCATCATCTTGACCACCCACTATATTGACGAGGCCGAGGAGCTTGCCGACCGCATTGGCGTGATCTCCAAGGGCCAGATCATACTGGTCGAGGACAAGGCCGCCTTGATGCAAAAGCTCGGCAAAAAGCAGTTGAGCGTTCAACTCCTTGCCCCTCTGACCAAGATTCCGGACGCGCTAGCGGCCTTTGGGCTTGAGCGATCGGCCGATGGCACAGAGCTGACCTATACGTTTGATGCCAAGCATCAGGGCACGGGAATTGCTGATCTGATGCGGCAATTGGCGGCCTCTGGCATTGAAATTCGCGACTTGCAGACCAAGCAAAGCTCGCTGGAAGATATTTTTGTCACCTTGGTGAGTGAACGCGCATGAACCTCTATGCTGTCCGTGCCCTGTATAAGTTCGAGTTGTCGCGCTGGTTTCGTACCCTTTCGCAAAGCATTCTGGCCCCGGTCATTTCAACCTCGCTCTATTTCGTCGTGTTTGGCTCGGCGATCGGCTCGCGCATGAGTGATGTCGGCGGGGTCAGTTATGGCGCGTTTATCGTGCCGGGCCTGATGATGCTGGCTGTCCTGACCGAGAGCCTGTCCAATGCCGCCTTTGGCATCTTCATGCCCAAATGGAATGGCACGATTTATGAGGTCCTGTCGGCTCCCATTTCCTGGGTTGAGGCGGTGATTGGCTATGTCGGGGCAGCGGCATCCAAGTCGGTGATCTTGGGCCTGATCATATTGGCCACGGCGCGCCTGTTTGTACCGTTCGAGATCCTGCACCCGGTCTGGATGATCGGCTTTTTGGTCCTGACCGCGGTTAGTTTTAGCCTGTTTGGCTTTATCATCGGGGTCTGGGCCGACAATTTCGAAAAGCTGCAGGTCGTGCCCATGCTGATCATAACGCCCCTAACCTTTTTGGGCGGCAGTTTTTACTCGATCAATATGCTGCCGCCGCTGTGGCAAAAAATCACCCTGTTCAACCCGATTGTTTACCTGGTCTCGGGTTTTCGCTGGAGCTTTTATGGCCTGTCTGATGTCGGGGTCGGGATCAGCCTGGGCATTACCCTTGTCTTTATGCTTGCCTGCTGTGCGGTGATCTGGTGGATTTTCAAGACCGGATATCGGCTGCGCGCCTAGGTGAATGGCGATCAATAGGGTGGGGGCCGAGTGTCGCAAATCTTGCGGGCTTTTTTGGAGAATGAGCGGGGCCTAAAGCGGTTCTTGTCGCGCTTTTTTTCGCGCGCTCAAGATGTTGACGACATTGCCCAGGAGACCTTTTTGCGCGCCTTTGCCGCCGAGGCGGACCGCGATGTCCTGACGCCGCGCGCCTTTCTGTATCGTATCGCGCGCAACCTAGCCCTCAATGAGCGGGCCAAGCACGCCAATACTACCACAGGGTCTATGGAGGATTATCCCGACCCGTCGGTCTTAGGGGCTGGTGATCAGGTCTCAGGTGAGGACCTGATCGAGGGTCGGCAGAAAATGGCAATCTTTGCAGAAGCGGTCTCATCCCTGCCGCCCCAGTGCCGCCGGGTCTTTATGCTGCGCAAGGTTCATGGGCTGTCGCAAAAGGATGTTGCTGAACGATTAGGCATTTCGGCCAGTACGGTGGAAAAACACGTGGCCATGGGTTTGCTGAAATGCAGCGATTATTTAAGGGTCCGGGGCTATGAGGTCGGCGCTGTACTAACGCATGCGATTGAGACCTCGGCCACTCGACCGGTGCCCGGTCGCCGAAGCGCAACAGGCGGATCAAGGGGAGGGTCAAACTCAGATGTCTGATCCAAACAAGATCGTGCGACTGGTGGATTTCGCGGCGATTGACACACAGGCGGCCGAATGGGTGGCGCGGCTTGATGCTGAGCCGGGCTCAGTAGACCTGCACGCCCAATTTGACGCCTGGAAGGCCATAAGTCATCACCATGGTGAAGCGGCGGCTAGGCTGATGGGGCTTTGGACCGAGCTGGACATGCTCAGCCAATTAACACCGCCCATTACCGCAACCACGCCGTCGCCTCGGCGCAATCGCAACACAGCCGATCGGTCCGTGCCCCGGTATTCGCCAGGGGCTACCAACAGGGTGATGCTGCGCGCCGGGCTTGCGGCTTGCCTGGTGATCATGGCCGGGTTTGGTGTTTGGGGCATATGGGCAAACACGCCCCAGATCGAGGTTTATGATACTGCCGTCGGCGGCCAAAGGACGGTCAATCTCAGCGACGGTTCAAGTGTGCAGCTCAATACCAATAGCCGGGTCGAGGTGCGCTATTCGCGTGCGGCGCGTGACCTTAGGCTGGTCAAGGGCGAGGCGTTTTTTGAGGTCGCGCCAAACAAGACCCGGCCATTTTCGGTCTATGCCCGCGATGGCGTGGTGCGGGCGGTGGGAACGGCTTTTGTGGTTCGCCTGCAGCCCAAGGGCATAGACGTCACGGTGACCAAGGGCACGGTTGAATTGGCTAGCCTGGTCAGCAACAACCCCGTGGTGAGCCTAGGCCGGGCCCAGGCCATGCCGCGTCGTGTTCTGACGACGGTATCGGCGCAAAAAGGTGCAATGGAAGCGGCCCTATTGCCGCCGAGCCATCAGGTCGAAAAACTTGACCTGGCCCCGCCGGAAGCGACGCGCAAGCTGGCCTGGCGTCAGGGCATGCTGGTGTTTACAGGCGAAAGCCTGCCCAGCGTTGTTGCCGATGTCAGTCGCTATACCGATGTCCAGATTGAGATTGCTGATCCCGCGCTCAATAGTCTTAAGGTCGGCGGCTATTTCAAGGTCGGTGAGGTTGAGCCCATGCTCGAAGCCCTCGAAGGCAGTTTTGGGGTTCGGGTGGAGCGGCTCGATACCAAGCATGTCAAGCTGTCCTCCCGCCTTTAATCGTTAATAATCGTCACGGTCCGGCAAACCAGTATTTGCCAGAGTCATAAAAAAACCGTCACATGTTAACGGGGGCACTAGAGGATTTCTTTTGCCCATCGGTCCTAACTCCCAAGGCCGGTGGCCAGGCGGCAAATTTGCGTCAATCACCGAGTCAGATATTGGGGAAGAAGGGTTGCGTCTTGCCGATCAAGGTTGTGGCTTGCCTATTGGTTGGCTCCGCCCTTGCTGGAGCAGGGGCGGCCAAGGCACAGGATGGCGGTCCAGTTTGTGACCTGCGCATTTCGCACACGACCTTGGGGCCTGCTGTTGGCGCCTTGGCCGAGCAGTGCAAGGTGCCCTTGCTTTTTCCTTATGATCTGGCCGGATCGGGGGGGATTCACCCCGTAAGTGGTCGACGCAGCATACCCGAAGCGCTCAAGATCATGCTTCGGGGCACGTCTCTCACCGGTGAACTGACGGCCAGCGGGGTCATAACGATTTCGCGCGCGGTCGATAACGGGGAGAAAGACATGTCACGCTATAATAAGACCTCACTTCTGGCCGGGGCCTCGGCCGTGGTTATGAGCCTGATCGGCACCAATGCGGTGCGCGCTGCGGACACCAAGCCCGCCGTGATTGAAGAAGTCATTGTGACCGCGACCAAGCGTGCGGAGTCGGTTCAGGATATTCCTCAGAGCATTACCGCCGTCAGCGGCAAGGACCTGGCCGACAGGGGCATTGAAAACTATGAAGACCTGACCCGCACCCTGCCTGGCGTGATCGCCACGGGCGGCTCAAACTTCAACAAATTTGTCGTGCGCGGCATCCAGACCTCGAACGGTACCAGCAGCAGCGGTGAGCAAAAGCTGGTTGCCATCTATCTGGATGACCTGCCACTGACCTCGTTCTCGGTCCTGACCCCCGATGTGCGCCCCTATGATATTGCCCGTGTCGAGGCGCTTCGCGGCCCGCAAGGCACCTTGTTCGGCTCCGGCTCCTTGGCGGGTGCGATCCGCTATGTGACCAATAAGGCCGATCCTTCTGGATATCATGCCTCGATCGATCTCGATGGCGGCAAGACCAAGGGGGATTCGAACCGCATGCGTGCCAGCGGGATGGTCAATGTGCCGCTTGTTGAGGACCAATTGGCTGTTCGCCTGGTCGGCTATACGCGCACTGAAGATGGCTGGGTGAACTATGCTGGGCCCAATGGCCGCAAAAATGTCAATACCGCGGATGACTGGGGCGTGCGCGGGTCCTTGCGCTGGCAGCCTACCGAAAAGCTCAATGCCACCTTTATGGTCACCAGCGACCATAATCGCGTTGGCGATTCCTCGCTCTATGATCCGACCGAGGGCCGCAACATCGCCAAACGGGACTTCCCGTTTGCTGTAGATGTCGATCTGGATAGCTATAATGCCACGGTCGAATATGACCTTGGCTTTGCCGATCTGACCTCGGCCACGGTGGTCGCCAAGTCCAAGACCGGCTGGAACCTCGATCTAGACTCCCTGTTTGTTGGCCTCATTCCCTTCTATTTCCAAGAAAAAATCGCCACCGATTCCATGGTCGAGGATTTCCGCCTGGTGTCTAAAAAGGGCGGCAAGATCGACTGGGTTGCCGGTGCCTATTATCTGGATCAGAAGAGCGATTATGCCGACAGCTTTAACATCCCCACCGCCTATCTATCGACCCTGGGCATTACCGGCCTGTCGCCAATTTTGACCCCGAATGCTGATACCAGCATGGATCTTCGTAATAAGAAGAACTTTGAAGCCGCCCTCTATGGTGAAGCCAACTATCACCTGACCGATACCGTGACCTTAACGGTCGGTGGCCGGGCCTCAAAATACGAATTTATCGACGAGGACAAGGGCCTTGGCTTCTCGACCCCAACCTTGTTCCCGTCCATTTTTGGGGCCATTTACGGGGCAGGTGGTGCCAATATCGGCAAGGTACCGTCCGTGGCGAGCTCCAACTCGACCGGCAAGCAGAGCAAGTTGATCGGCAAGTTTGGTGTCGAATGGCAGCCAAGCACGGATCAGACCTATTATGGTCTTGCTTCCCAGGGCTTCCGCCGCAGCCACCCCAATGGCCCCTCCGCGGGCAATGGTGGCCGCAGCGTAATTGATCCCACCGATCCAACCATTATTCCGTCCATGGCCGAGGCGGATTCGCTTTGGAACTATGAGCTTGGTGCCAAGAATATCTGGCTAGGCGGGCGTTTGCGCACCACGGTCGCGGCCTATTATATCGATTGGGGCCCAATGCAGGTGCCTCTGGTCCGGTCTTCTGACGCAACCCCCTATGTCGGCACCGTCGGCAAGGCGCGTTCGATTGGCCTGGAAACCGAAGTTGATGCCCTGATTAGCGATCATCTTGAAGGCGGCTTCAACTTCACGCTTCAAAACGCTGAGGTCACTGAATTGACCGCAGAAGAGGCTCTGATTTCCGGTGCCGTGGTTGGTGCCAAGCTGGCCTCGCCCAAGTTCAAGGCCGGGGCCTATGCCAAATATAGCTGGGCCTTGGCCGATGGTTCCGATCTCTATGCCCGGATCGACGCGCAATATGTCGGCGAATATGTCAACACCTTCCCCAGAACGGCTGGGAAGGCGGTAGACGGGGTGAATACGCCAAACGCGGCCTTCGCCAAGATCCCGTCTTATGAAAACATCAATGTCAGCACGGGTTGGGCCAAGGGCAATCTGAAGGCCGCTGTCTATGTTGAAAACCTGACCAATAACCAGTCGCCGATCTTTATCGACGCGGCGAACTATTCGATGAACCGCTACGGCACATTGCGGCCACGGACGATTGGCCTGCGTTTGGGCTGGAAGTACTAGCCTAAAAGAGACTAGGGCGCGGTCAGGTTTCAGGACCTGATCGCGCCGAGCCCTATCCATTTCGAAAATTTTTCAAAGTCTTATCCAAACCTTGGCGGCATGGCACGATCAAGGGCGAGGGAGTGGTTACCATGTCTTTGCTGCGCAAGGCCCAAGTGTTTGGGTTGACCCTGGTCTTGTCCCTCGCTGGAGGGGCCATAGCCACGGCGGCGGATATGCGACTGACCACGCCGCAAGGTCAGCTTTTGGGCGAGGTCGGCTCTGTGGACGGCATTGCGGTGTTTAAGGGCATTCCCTTTGCCGTGCCGCCCGTCGGTGTGCGCCGCTGGAAACATGCAGAACCTGCACCCGCCTGGTTTGGCCTGCGCAGTGCCAAGGCCGCTGGGCCTGCCTGCATGCAGATGACCATGCCAGAGACCCTGACCTTTGGCCCTGGCAAGACCCAGCCTGTGCTCTATGCCGAGCCTGGCATGGTGACGAGCGAGGACTGCCTTTATCTGAATGTCTGGACCCCGGCCAAGGGCGGCGAGATCAAGCGCCCAGCGGCCCCGGTCATGGTCTGGATTCATGGCGGCGGCTTTGTCGGCGGGGCCGGTTCATCGCCGACCTATGACGGCGC
>CANGEH010000100.1 GCA_947452665.1 Caulobacteraceae bacterium | reverse complement strand
TGCTGCGCCTGCACCGGATGGCCTGGTGGCGGAGTGGTTACGCAGCGGCCTGCAAAGCCGTGTACTCGAGTTCGAATCTCGACCAGGCCTCCATCCCTCCCCTCGTTTTTCAAGCCAAATCGCCAACCGCGAAATTTTGTGGCAAATCGTGTGACACAGCGCTTGCGCGATCAAAACACCCATCGTATATGCCCGTTCCCGCAGCGTTTGCTGATCCCCGGTAGCTCAGTTGGTAGAGCAGTCGGCTGTTAACCGACTTGTCGCAGGTTCGAGTCCTGCCCGGGGAGCCAGGGATTTCATACAAAAATTGGCCAGTCCTATTCCGTAATCTCGAAGATTGCTGAGTGGATCGAAAGCGCCCAGGCTTAAAGCCTTAGATTTCAAGCCAGTGCTCACCATTTTCACAACTAAAAATCAATTTATAATTTTAAAATACTTAATACACTTTAAAAAATTGTAGTAAAATTTGTATAAAACGCTATTTTTTCAATAAGTGTAAGTAAACTTACCCAGAATGGCTTTTAAATACACTCGGATACCGAAGCTCAACGAGGGATCCGTCATTGTTGCTGCTATAGATCAAATGCGAGTTAGTCTCAGATGTTGGATTTTCTTGGCATTGGCGCTCAAAAGTCGGGAACGACTTGGCTACACCAAAACCTAGTGCGTCATCCCGACCTGTTTCTTCCCCCATCAAAAGAATTGCATTTTTGGGACAGACGCGATCTGCTGGATTTAGCTTGGTACGAAGGAAACTTCAGCGGGCACAAGCATCAAATATGCGGAGAGATCACACCCGCTTACGGCATCTTACCAATTGAAATTATAAATGAAATATACAAACTATATCCGAATTTGAGATTAATCTATCTCCTGCGCAACCCGATCGATCGGGCATGGTCGGCCGCTAGAATGGCGCTGATTAGGGCCGAGCTTCAACCCGGCGAAGCCTCAGACCAATGGTTCATTGACCATTTTCAGTCCCTAGGATCACAAAGCAGGGGCGACTATGAGGCCTGCATTCGCACATGGCGGCAGGTGTTTCCCGAACAGCAGCTCAAAATCATATATTATGACGATATATGCCGAGCACCGGGTGCCGTTTTGCAATCCTGTTGCCGCCACCTAGCCATTAGCCCCCTACCCCAAGACCTGCTACCGCTCGCCAGCCAACGCCATTTTGCTGGACCACCGGTCATACTAAGAGACAGCTTGAACTCCGTCCTTAGAAACCTTTACCGGGAGAAGATTCAGTCCCTAGAATCATACTTGGATACAGATCTATCTCATTGGCTGGCCGAAGGTGTTTACGCCTAACGGCGCTCGCACCTAGCCCTACCAGACCCCGATATTGGGCAGCGAGGACCAAGGCTCGGCGGCGGGCTTGGCGCTGCCTTTTTGCAAGAGCTCGAAAGAAATGCCGTCGGGCGAGCGGACAAAGGCCATGCGGCCGTCGCGCGGTGGGCGGTTAAGGGTCACGCCGCCATCGATCAGTTTTTGGCACAGCGCATAAATATCCTCGACCTCAAACGCCATATGACCAAAATTGCGGCCGCCCGTATAGGCCTCTGGGTCCCAATTATAGGTCAGTTCAATACTGGGTGAGCGATTGGCCTTGGCCTTGTCGACGTCTCCGCTGGCGCAGAGAAACACAAGGGTAAAACGGCCGGCCTCATTGTCGTAACGGGCGATCTCGACTAGGCCCAGCTTGTTGCAATAAAAATCCAGCGAGGCCTCAAGATCGGTGACCCGAACCATGGTGTGAAGATATTCCATCTCGCTCGTCCTTTTATTTTGGCCAGTCTGGATTGGGGCCGTCCCAACCGGTCTGTTTGCGCACCATGGGGATATAGACCCGCTTGGGCAGGGCATAAAGCGCCTTGAGCATCCAGGTAAACCGGCGCGGAAAACTAATCTCGACCGCCTTAGTGGCCATGCCGTCGGTCATATAGCGGGCGGCGCGCTCTGGGCTGATCATAAACGGCTTTGGAAAACCATTATCGTCCTGGGCCGGGGTCTCGACAAAGCCGGGCGTGGCGACCTGAACCCGGATGCCGAGCGGATCAAGCTCGATGCGCAAGGTCTCAGCCATATTGATCAAGGCCGCCTTGGAGGCGCCATAGGCCGCAGCCGTTGGCATGCCGCCAAAGCCGGTGGCTGAGCTGACAATCAGGATCTGGCCCTGCCCCCGCGCCAACATGGCGGGAACAAGGGGCGCCAAGGCATTGGCCACGCCCATCAGATTAACCTCAAAGGTCTGGCGAAACAGGGCCGGATCGGGCTTTCGCGAATCGACCGGCAGATAGACCCCGGCATTAAGCAAGGCCAAGGCTATCGGGCCGAACTGAGCCTCAATCGCGTTTGCCGCAGCGGCCATGGCCTCTGTATTAGAAACATCAGCCGCAAATACGGCGATCTGGCTAGGCGATTCTGCCGCCAGGGCCTCCAGCGCCTCGGCCCGCCGGGCCGTGACCGCAACCCGCCACCCTTGCGACACCAGCCGCCGGGTCAAGGCCAGTCCAATACCGGAACTCGCCCCCGTCACCCAGGCCACGCCGTCTTTTGGGGTCGATGGCCTTGCAATTTGCAACATGAGCAACTCCTAGGGGCAAAGGATATGGGCCGTATGGTTAGGCTACGGTAAGATCAGGCGTCTAGATCATGCCGTCCCTTGCGAAGCGGCAAGGTTTAGGCCAAGCCTTGTGCATAACGACCAATAAGGGCCTTGAAGCATGATCCGTGTGAACAGCGTTGTCGATGCGATTGGCAATACGCCCCTGATTCGGTTGAACCGCATCAGCGCCGCCACGGGCTGCGAAATCTGGGGCAAGGCGGAATTCATGAACCCGGGCCAGTCGGTCAAGGATCGCGCCGCCCTCTATATCATTCGCGATGCTGAAAAGCGCGGCCTGTTGCGGCCCGGCGGCCTGATTGTCGAGGGCACGGCGGGCAATACCGGCATTGGCCTGGCCATGGTGGCGGCAGCCCTTGGCTATCGCTGCGCCATTGTCATTCCCCGCACCCAGAGCCAGGAAAAAAAGGACGCCATCCGCCTGATGGGGGCAGAATTGATCGAGGTCGATGCCGTGCCCTATGCCGACCCTGGCAATTATGTGCGCTATTCAGGACGGCTAGCGCAGGAGCGCGCCGCGACCGAGCCCAATGGCGTGATCTGGGCCAATCAGTTCGATAATCTGGCCAACCGCTTGGCGCATTTTGAGACCACGGGCCCGGAAATCTGGGACCAGACCGGCGGCAAGATTGACGGCTTTGTCAGTGCTGTGGGCACGGGCGGCACCCTTGCGGGCACGGCCATGGCGCTGCGCGATCGCAATCCCAATATAGCCATAGCCCTGGCTGACCCTTTTGGAGCCAGCCTCTATAGCTGGTACACGGTCGGCGAATTAAAGGCCGAAGGCACCTCGATCACCGAAGGCATTGGTCAGGGCCGGATTACCGCCAATCTTGAAGGCCTGAGTATTGATTATGCCTATCAGATCCCAGACGCCGAGGCGCTGGATCTGGTGTTTGATCTGGTTCAGCATGAGGGCCTGTGCCTTGGCGGCTCGGCGGGCATGAATCTGGCAGGCGCTGTGCGTCTTGCGCGCGATCTGGGCCCGGGCAAGACCATTGTGACCATTCTTTGCGATCATGGGTCGCGCTATCAGTCCAAATTGTTTAATCCAGCATTCTTAAGCGAACGCGGCCTGCCGGTTCCCTCCTGGCTTTGATGGTGTCATGACCCAAGATCCTCTGGTTTCGACTGATTGGCTATTTGCGCATTTGAGCGCGCCTGATGTGCGCATTGTCGATGCTAGCTGGTTCATGCCCGGCTCGGAGCGCAATCCCCGCGCCGAATACGAACAGTCCCACATTCCCGGCGCGGTGTTTTTCGATATTGATGAGATTTCCGACACGCAAAGCCCCCTGCCCCATATGGCGCCGTCGCCTGAAAAATTCTCGTCGCGCATGCGCAAGATGGGCATTGGCGATGGCTACCGGGTGGTGGTCTATGATTCCCAAGGTGTATTTTCGGCGCCCAGGGTTTGGTGGACCCTTCGCCTGATGGGCCATGAGGATGTGGTCGTGCTCGATGGCGGCCTGCCCAAATGGCTAGCCGAGGGCCGTCCGACCGAGGACATGCCACCGCCGCCGCGCGAACGGCACTTTACCGCAAGGCTCAATAGCGATCTGGTCCGCGATGCCGGTCAGGTCCTGCGCGCGCTTGGCAATGGCCGTGAACAATTGCTCGATGCGCGCCCGGCGGGCCGGTTTACGGGTGAAGTGCCCGAGCCTCGCGCAGGCCTTCGCGGCGGCCATATGCCTGGTGCCCACAATCTGCCGGCCGCAACCTTGAGCGCAGCGGATGGGACCTTCTTAGCCGCAGACAAGCTTGAGGCCGCCTTTATCAAGGCGGGGATTGATCTGTCCAAGCCTGTGGTCACGACCTGCGGCTCTGGCATTACCGCCTCGATTCTGTCGCTGGGGCTGGCGCGTCTGGGCCACTGGCGCACGGCGGTCTATGACGGGTCCTGGAGCGAATGGGGCGGACGCGAAGACCTGCCTGTGGTCACTGGCCCGGCCTGACATGAGCGCCAGCCTGTCCATTGCCGCCGTCTATGAGCGCCAGGTTGGGGCCAGCATAGCCCGGATCTGGGAAAACGTGTTTGACTGGCAACATCTCGATGCCCTGCATGAAACCAGTTTTGCCGCCGTTAGCCTGATCGATAATGACCAGAGCGGATGGCGCATTGCCCTGACCGGCCAGCCTGGCGATGCAGCCCGCGCCCAGGTCTTGAAACTTTATGCGGACCGGAAAAACCACGCCTATCGGGTGGTGACGGAACAGGGCCTGGGCGCAGGCTCTGAGATTCGGGTCCAGATGATGCGGCTGTCCGATCACCAGACCAAGGTCGTCATCACCTATCACATTGACGAGAAAGACCCCGCAAGGCTGGCCACCATCGGCAAGGGCTTTGTTGCCGTCTATACCCGCCTCTGGGACGAGGACGAGGCCATGATGGTTAGGCGCGAGACCTTGAGCGCCAAGCCAAACCTTGATCGCAGCTTGACACCGCTTGATCTTGGCCCCGTGCAAGACCTGCACCTGCCCCAGACCCTGATGTTTGACGGCCAACCGGTGCGCCTAGCTATGATCGATGACCAGATGACCGCCTTTAGCGCCGTCTGCCCGCATTGGCTTGGGCCGCTAGACGAGACCGAGGTCGAGAGCGGCACAGTGCGCTGTCCCTGGCATAATTATCGCTTTGACCTTCGCACCCATAAGAGCTGTGACGGGCGCGGCCTGACGCTCGCGCCAGTGCCCGCCTTAACGGTGAAAGACGGCCGCGCCTGGCTTGGCTGGCCCGGCGAGGCACCGATCGCATGACAAAGCCCAGCCGCCCTAGCCAACAAACCCGCCTGCTGCACGATCAGGCAGCGCCCATGGCCCCGGTCAAGACTGTCAATCCGGCGGTCCAGCGCGGATCGACGGTTTTGATGCCAGATTCCGATGCCCTGTATGATCATGGCCAGATCACCTATGGCCGCGCAGGCCTGCCGATCCACCAGACCCTTTGCGACGCCTTGAGCGATCTTGAGGGGGGATTGGGCACGCGCCTGTTTCCTTCGGGCCTGGCAGCGATTACCGGGGCCTTGCTGGCCGTGCTGGATGCAGGCGACGGGGTTCTCTTGCCCGACTGCGCTTATGCGCCCACGCGCCGGTTTGGCGATACGGTCCTAAGGCGCATGGGGATTGAGGTGGTCTATTTCCCGCCTCGCGCCAGTGCCGAGACGATCCTTGGCCTCGCCACGCCTAGGACCCGCGCCATTTTTCTGGAATCGCCAGGGTCCCTAACCTTTGAGCTGCAAGATGTGCCCGCCATTGCTGCGCTGGCCAGGGCCCGCGGCATCATCACCCTGATGGACAATACCTGGGGCGCGGGCCTGATCTTTAAGCCGCTCGCGCACGGCGTCGATATCAGTATCCAGGCCCTGACCAAATATGTCGGCGGCCATTCGGACGTGTTTATGGGCTCGGCCTGCGCCAGTGATCCTGACCTGTTGCAAAAGCTGGATGATCAGGTCTGGCAGATGGGCTGGGCGACCTCGCCGGACGATGCCTATCTAATGCTGCGCGGCCTTCGCACCCTCAATGTCCGCATGAACCAGCACGCCGCCAGCACGCTTGATATCGCCAGCTGGCTAGACGCTCGGCCCGAGGTCAGCGAGGTCCTGTGCCCCGCCCTGCCCGGTGCGCGCGGCTATGAGATCTGGAAGCGTGACTATACCGGCCTGTGCGGCCTGTTCAGCCTTACGCTCAAGCCTGGCCCAAGGCGGGCCGTAGACGGGTTTATCAATGCGCTCGACCTGTTTGGGCTTGGGTTTTCGTGGGGCGGCTATGAGAGCCTGGCCATACCGTGCGACCCGCAACTAACCCGCACAGCCGCCGATCCCGACCTAAAGGGCCCCCTGATCCGCCTGCATATCGGGCTGGAAGACGTGGATGACCTAAAGGCAAATCTGGACCAGGCGCTGAAGGTCTATGGCCAGATGGCGGGCCTTGCCTAGACCATATCCGCAATCTTGGCCTCTGCAGCCGCAACCAGAAAAGCGCTGCGGGTCAGACCCGATGATTTTGCCGCCTCATCAACGGCGCGCAAGACACCCGAATCGACCGAAATATTGACCCGCTCGGGCTTGCCCGACGCCGCCAGAACCGGCACGCGAAAGGCGATTGCCCCCGCCGCGAGGGCCTTGGCGACATCTGGATCACCGAGCAAGGCATCAAGGCTGCGCGGTGCTGGCAAGATCTCGTCTGGGCCTGCCGTTTCGACATAAAGACGCAAGGCCTCCAGCGCCCGCCGCGTCGCCTGATCCGCCGTCACACCGGCTGTGACACAGCCTGCAAGGTCTGGAAAATAGACGCCCCAAAGACTGGTGGGCTCCTTCTCCAAAATAGCGATGTAGTCCATAGCGCGTCCCTCGCGTCTGATCTGGCCGTTCAAATCCAACCTGCAGCCTTGGCAATGCTTTTGGCTGTGCCTTGCGGAAGATCACCGCGCCCCTTGGGCACCGGTATCCGGCCGGCCCGCTCCCAATGGCCAAAGACGGTATGGTCACCCGTATTGCGCAGGATCAGCCAGCCCTCGGCCTCAAGGCGTTGGCGAATACGGCGCAGATCGGTCTCGACCGTTCCCATCGGCACAAGCCCCACTAATTGTGTGTAGTTTTATACACAATTAGTGGCGTGAGAGCAAGGGACAAGCCTTGGCCACCCCGACAGGACTTGAACCTGTAACCGTCCGCTTAGAAGGCGGATGCTCTATCCAGTTGAGCTACGGGGTGAACAGGAAGCCTAGTGGGTCCAGGGCTGTTTGCGGCCATAGGCGAAATTATCCGCATAGGCTTTGAGGATCTTGCGCGCGATCTTGGGCTCTGTGACCTGAAAGGCAATGCCATGCGCGGCGGCATAGGCCACAGCCTCGTCCTT
>CANGEH010000099.1 GCA_947452665.1 Caulobacteraceae bacterium | reverse complement strand
TCGATCACCCGGGGGGTCTTGCCGTCCATAATGGCCACGCACGAATTGGTGGTGCCAAGGTCGATACCGATAATCTTGCTCATGGTCTTTGGTCGCTCCATTGCGGGCGGTCCGTTCTGCCGGGCCTTTATAAAAAGCACCCGATCGGGATTTGGACCCCCGGTTCGCTTAGGTCTTTGGATGAGGTCTGCCAAGCGGCAGGCCTCAAAACGGCGGGTTGATTAACATAAAACGTATCACGCTTCGAAGCCGCATATGGGCAGCCTTGAGCACTTGGCAAGACCTAATCACACACTCAAGCTGTGGACTTTCTAGAAAATCACCGCCCAGCCCCGTTGCTGAGCGCTAAACGCTCCCTTTTTGCAACCCTGCATCGATTTTAACCGATTGCTCGGCACCGAAGCGCACGGCTTGGAACCTAGAAGGTCTTGCGCCATCTTAGGGTCCATGACCGGTTTTCAACTTCTTCCTGGGCGCCTAGATCGCCAAGCCCAGAGCGATCTGGTCGCCGCGTTAGACAAGATTATCGTGGCAGCCCCTCTGTTCACGCCCGTAACACCCGGCGGTCAGCCGTTTTCAGTACGCATGACCAATTGTGGCCGTCTTGGCTGGGTCTCGGACCGCGCTGGCTATCGCTACCAGGCCCATCATCCGGTCACAGGCCTGGCCTGGCCAGCCATACCAAAGGCCTTGCTTGCGCTTTGGGCCGAGTATGTCGATTCGCAGGTTCCGCCCGATGCCTGTCTGATCAATCTTTATGGGCAAGGCGCACGCATGGGCCTGCATCAAGACCGCGATGAGGCCGATTTTCGCTTTGGCGTCTTGTCGGTTTCGCTAGGCGATACGGCCGTGTTTCGGATTGGCGGCACCAAGCGCGGCGGCAAGACCCGCTCGGTGCGCCTAAGCTCAGGCGATGTCTGTATTCTTGCTGGCGAGGACAGGCTGGCCTTTCACGGCATAGACAGGGTCATAAGCGACAGTTCACAACTGATTTCTGGCGGCGGCCGAATAAATCTGACGCTTCGCAAGGCTGGTGCGCCGTGACAAAGCCATAAAATCATTGCAGGTTAATCTGCGCTGTTTGCGCGCAAAAGGAAAACTGCCATGGCCGTCTTGACCCGTCCCGAAGGCTCAGAGCCGCAAGACTTTCACCTGTCGCGCCGGGGCGTGGCTAGCCTGTTCTTTGCCGGATTTGCCGTCTCGGCCCTTTCCGCCCAGGCCGCCCCGATTAGCACCGACGCGGTCGGCCTAATCACCAGCGACGAAATGATCCCGGTGGTCGATAGTCCCCTGCCCGCCTATGTCGCCCGACCCAATGCCAAGGGCCGCTTTCCGGTCGTGATCGTGGTCTCAGAAGTGTTTGGCATTCACGAATATATCCGCGACACCTGTCGGCGGCTGGCCAAGCTGGGCTATGTCGCGATTGCGCCAGCCTTTTTCCACCGCGCCGGTGATCCCGCCCCCTTAAAGGATTTCAAGGCGATCCAAAAAATCGTCGAAACCGCTAGCTATGCTCAGGTCCAAAGCGATATTGCCGCAACGCTAGCCTGGGCCAAGGACCAGAGCTTTGCCGACCGCCGCAGCGGCATAATTGGCTTTTGCTGGGGCGGGGCGGCGGTATGGATGGCGCTGGCCCAGTTCAAGCAATTTCGCGCCGGTGTGGCCTGGTATGGCCGCCTGACTCGGCCCGTTGCAGGCCAATTCCTCGGCAATGAGGACCGGCCTTGGCCGCTAGAAGTCGTGGCGGACCTAAAGGCCCCGGTCTTGGGCCTCTATGCGGGCAAGGATAAGGGCATACCCTTGTCCGATATCGACGCCATGAAGGCCGCCTTAAAGGCCAACCGCAAGCGCGGCAGCGATATCATCGTCTATCCCGAGGCCCAGCACGGCTTTCACGCCGATTATCGCGAAACCTATGACGCCGCCGCCGCCGCCGACGGCTGGCAACGCATGCTTGCCCATCTGGCCAGCAATGGCCTCAAGCCCAAGGCTTTTAAGCCCCTGGCTTGAAGCGATCGCAATGGAATTAACCTAGACCGCAACCGGCTTTTTGGGACGGCCGCCCTTTTGGCCATTATCGCGAGCCGCCGCGGCCTTGGCATCCGAGCGCGAGCGCCCACCGCTGGCACCTAGGCTGCGGGCCATCCAGGATTTGGAGCCAAACACGCCTTGCAAAAGGCCGGGCACAAATAGGTCAGCGTCAATATCTGGCCAGTGCAGGCCGTCGCCGGACGGGCTGATCTCGATGCGCGCTAGTTGATCGGGCGTGGCCTGATCTAGGCCCTGAGCCAGCCTAGGTGGAAACATCAGCTGCAGACCGCTATCCAGACCAATCACAATCTGAGCGCGGCTGCGGTCATAGCGGGCGCGCACGGCCCTTGGCTGGCCGTCCTGATCGCTAAGCCCGCGGGCCTCGGCGGCTAGTCGGTCAGAGTCGGTAATGGTCATGTATCCGCGCCCAAGACATGCACATGCGGCGGCCTGTGGTCGTTTGGATAGATCACGACCCTCAGACCATCGATGCGCAAGACCGTCGGCACGGCTCACCTTAACAATAACCCAAGCGCTTGGGAAGGTGGAGACTAGGCCTTGGTATCGACCGCGCCGCCAGCCCCGTCGCCAGCACCATTGGCATAGGGGTTGGCGCTCTTGGCCTCGCCCGAAGTCTTGGACGAAACAGCCACCATGGCTGGGCGCACGACGCGGCCAAACAATTCATAGCCGGGGGCTAGGACCTGGAGCACACAGCCGGGCCCTACATCGGTCGCGTCTTGTTCCATCATGGCCTGATGCTGGTGCGGATCGAATTTGTCGCCCTTGGCCGGGTCCAGACGCTTAAGGCCATTGCGTTCAAACGCCCCGGCCAGGTCCTTTTCGGTCATCTCAATGCCGAGCACCAGATTCTTGACGGCGCCGTCCAGACCTTCGCGCGGCATGGCCTGCAAGGCCCGGCCGAGATTATCCGACACGCCAAACAGGTCCTTGGCAAATTTCTGGATCGCATAGGCGCGCGCATCGTTAACCTCGCGCTCAGTGCGGCGGCGCAGGTTTTCGCCATCGGCCGCATAGCGCAAGATCTGCTCTTTCAGGCCCGCAATCTCGGCCAACAAGATCTCAACCTCGGACGGGCCTTGATCCTGCACGGTCTCGGCACTGGTCTCTAGATCCTGATCAGAAATAGCAGCGGCATCATCAGTCATAAAAAACTCCTTAGGCATCCAGCAATCGCCCGATCATTTTGGCGGTATAATCCACCAGTGGAATGACCCGGGCATAGTTCAAACGGGTAGGCCCGATCACGCCGATCGCCCCAACCACCTTTTGTTTCCCCGACATATAGGGAGCCGCGATCACAGCGGAACCCGAAAGTGAAAATAGACGGTTTTCAGCGCCAATAAATATGCTCACGCCTTGAGCCGACTTCACATCATCCAGAAGGCCGATCAATTGCTCCTTCTGTTCGAGATCGTCAAACAGCATCCGAACCCGCTCGAGATCTTCCAGCGCGGGGCCCTGACCCAGAAGCTTGGCCTGACCGCGCACGATCAAGGCGCGGTTGGCATCCTCACCCCCGCTCCAGGCCGCTAGCCCATCCTCGACCAGCCGTGCCGCGGCCTCATTCAATTCACGCCTGGCAAGGTCAAGCTCACTGCGCATCTCAAACCGCGTCTCGGCCAGGGTGCGGCCCATCAGGCGCGAATTGAGAAAATTGGAGGCTTCTTGCAGGGCGGACGGCGTGACGCCTGCGCGCCGGGTCATGAGCCGGTTCTCGACGGTGCCATCCTCAAACACCATCACCGCCAAGGCCTGGTCTAGCCCGAGCGAGACAAATTCAACATGCTTGACGCCCGCCTCCCGCACCGGCGTGACCACCACGCCCGCACCGCCAGCCAAGGCCGATAGCATGGCCGTCGCCGCCCCCAGCGCCTCTTCAATGCCACGCCCGCGCCCAGCCAGGCCCGCATCAATCTCGCGCCGCTCAGCCTCGCCCAGATCACCGACCTCCAAGAGGCCATCAATAAACAGCCTAAGCCCAGCATGGGTTGGCAGGCGTCCGGCGCTAGAATGCGGCGCACCCAGCAGACCCAGATGGGTCAGGTCATGCATGGTATTGCGGATCGAGGCTGGCGACAGGTGCACGCCGCCGCGCGATACGGTGCGCGAGCCCACTGGCTCACCAGTTTCCAGATAGGTCTCGACCACCCGGCGAAAAATATCCCGCGCCCGCTCGTCCAATTGCGCCATGGACGGGGTCTGCAGGGAGATGGGGCCGATATTGAGAAAATTGGACATGATCTGGGGTTTCGCATCTGGGCCGTGGACGACCCGCCTCTTCCATAGGATAAGCGGGCTACCCGCAGGCGCAAGGCCTGCCACCCCTCTATGGGCCACTGTTTGCCCCAAAGCTTGAAAGTCTGCCATGCGCCCTTCTGCCCGTACCCCCGATGCCCTTCGCGCCGTTAGCCTGGAAACCGGCGTTAATCGTTATGCCGAGGGCTCATGCCTTGTTACCTTTGGCCATACCAAGGTCTTGGTCACAGCCAGTCTTGAAGAAGGCGTGCCCGGCTTTTTGCGCGGCAAGGGCCAGGGCTGGGTCACGGCCGAATATGGCATGTTGCCGCGGGCTACCCATACGCGCGGCCGTCGCGAGGCCGCTCAAGGCAAACAGTCTGGCCGCACCCAGGAAATCCAGCGCCTGATCGGCCGCTCCTTGCGCGCTGTGACGGACCTCAAGGCGCTGGGCGAGCGTCAGATCTCGGTCGATTGTGACGTGGTTCAAGCCGATGGCGGCACCCGCACAGCGGCCATTACCGGGGCCTGGGTCGCGCTGCGTCTGGCGACCCGCTATTTGATGACGGAAGGCCTGATCAAGGCCGATCCGATCTTGGATGTGGTGGCGGCGATTTCCTGCGGCGTGCACCAGGACGTGCCCGTGCTAGACCTTGATTATGAAGAAGATTCCAATGCCGAGGCCGATGCTAATTTCGTCCTGACCGGCCAGGGCCAGATTGTCGAAATCCAGGCCACGGGCGAAAAGCGCGGCTTTTCCCAAGGTGAGTTTGACAGCCTGTTTAGCCTGGCCCGCAAGGGCATTGGCGAGCTGATCAGCCTGCAAAAAGCCGCTGTCGGCGAGGCGTAAGCCTTACCCCCTAGCCCTGGTCTCAAATCCTCCCCCCTTGGGGGAGGGGAACCGCGAAGCGGTGGAGGGGGCAACGCTGGCACAAACCCCCTTCCCCGGCTTCGCCGGGACTTCCCCCAGAGGGGGAAGATTTAGAGTTGGAGGGGGCTAGTCCACATCCTCATTCAAGGGCCCGGGCACAAACACCAAGAGTTCCCCCGGCTGACAGTCGAGTTCGCGGCACAAGGCCTCGAGCGTGGAAAATCGGATGGCCCTGGCCTTTCCGGTCTTTAAAATCGACAGATTGGCAATGGTCACCCCGACCCGGTCGGCTAGCTCGGTCAGGGACATGCGCCGGTCATAGAGGCGCTTATCAAGATCAACACGAATCGCCATGGTCCCGCCGCCCCTAAATCGTCAGCTCGGCTTCGCGGCGCAAGCGCGCGCCCTCGCGAAACACTTCGGCCAAGACAAACACCACGAGTATGGAGAACCAGCCAGAGAGGCTGATCGAGGGGCCAGTGCGGTCAATCCCCGGCACCAGGGCTAGACTTCCGGCCCAGACCAGATAGCGCATGATTTCCAGCCCGGCCAAGAGCGCGCCAACCAGGCGCAGCCGCGCGACATTGTCAGGGTGAAAAGGATCGCCTGCCGTCAGGGTTACAAACACTTTTCGCAGCCGGTTTAGGATGATCAGCACCCCGGCGACATAAAGGCCAATGGCAACAAACAATCCGCCCAAGACTTCTGGCCGGGTCAGGACCTGGCCACCTGCCCCGTCTATGGCAATGCCCTTAACCATGGTCGGGTCGAACCGAAACAACAGCGCGGCCAAGGCCGCAAGACCCAGGGCTCCGGCCACCACCAGCAAGCCGAAATAAACCACATCCAAAACTGTCTTTAACAGGCTCGATACAGAGCCTGGACCCAAGGTACGCATATGCCCTATTCCCATGTCATCGCCAATTGCGACCCCTCGGACCCTAGACACATATCGTTTATCAATCAAGGTTCGTATCGTTTAACGATATTAAATCTTGGTAATGTGCAACAGGGCCTTAAGGCCGCGTTGCCTGCAGGGACGGCCTTTGGGCGATGATCTGATACCAGGCCGCCAGATTGGGCCGCCCCGACCGCCAGTCCTGATGCGCAAATCTAAGATCCAGATAGCCGAGCGCACAGGCGATTGCGATCTCGCCAATGGTCAGGTTTTCGGTGGCCAGGCCGGGTGCCTCGGCCTCCATCACATCCAAAGCCGCCGTCACCGCCTTGGCTTGATGTTCGTTCTCATCCAGATGCCGATCGCCCTCTGGCCTGCGATTTTCCATCACTTGGCGCAGGGCCGCGTCGCACAGGCCGTCGCCAAGGGCCTGACGCCGCAGGGCGGTCCAACGCTCAGGTCCCGCCTTGGGAAACTGCCCCCCGCCGCCCAGCGCATCGATATATTCGCAAATCACCGGCGAATCATAAAGCACGCTGCCATCGTCCAGTATTAGGGCCGGGACCTTGGCGAGGGGATTGACCGTGCGAATCGTGCCGGGCGGCAAGTCGCCAACCGGGGCTAGGGTCAATTTGGCCTCAAGACCAAGCTCGATCGCGCAAACACGCACCTTGCGCACAAAGGGCGATGTGGGGGAGAAGACTAATTGCATTACAAACCGCTCCTGAAACGAGAACCTTATGGCCCTGATCCTAGCGCCCGGAACCAAGCTTGTCGCGGCCACACATAATCCGGGCAAGGTGCGCGAACTGTTTGCCCTATTGGAAGGCCGGTTTGAGGTTGTGTCGGCGGGGATGCTTGGCCTTGCGGAACCCGACGAGACCGAGATGAGTTTTGTCGGCAATGCCCTGCTAAAAGCCCGCCACGCCGCCGATGCCAGCGGCCTGGTCGCGCTTTCGGACGATTCTGGCCTCTCGGTTACGGCGCTGGACGGTGCGCCGGGGATCTATTCCGCCCGCTGGGCTGGCCCCGACAAGGATTTTGGCCAGGCCATGGCCAAGGTTGAGCAGCGCCTGATCGAGACCGGCGACGATAATCGCCATGCCTGGTTCACCTGCGCGCTTGCCGTGGCCTGGCCAAATGGCCCTGCCGTGGTGGTCGAGGGCCGCATTGACGGGACCTTGAGCTTTCCGCCCATGGGCGCGCTCGGTTTTGGCTATGATCCGATCTTTACCCCCCATGGCCATGACCTGACCTTTGGCGAGATGGACCCCGATTTCAAACATGCCATCAGCCACCGCGCCCTAGCGTTTGAGCAATTGAAAGCAGCCCTGTTTTGACCCTGCCCGCCCCAATCGGCGTCTATATTCACTGGCCCTATTGCGCCAAGATCTGTCCCTATTGCGATTTCAATGTCGTGCGCGAGCGCGGCCGCACTGAGGAACAGGCG
>CANGEH010000098.1 GCA_947452665.1 Caulobacteraceae bacterium | reverse complement strand
TGAGTCCGCTGCTCCTGCTGCTGACGCTGCTGCTGCTACCGCCGCGACCGACGCAGCTGCTGCGCCTGCCGACGCGACCACCACTGCCGAAAAGAAGTAAGCTTCGCTTTAGCGAAACTTATGGGGATGGGCCGCCCGCTTGGGCGGCCTTTCTTCGTTTTGGGACCCGTTGCATCTGCCAGATCCGTATTTTCAGGAGCGTGGGTTCTTGCCCCAAGACCGTCCTGACCCCCTAAGGCCCCAAGACTTGACCCCATTGGTCTGGGACCAAAACGGCATCCCGCGCTCGAGCCTCTATGGCGATGTGTATTTTTCTGCACAAGACGGCCTAGCCGAATCCGAGGCCGTCTTCCTAAAGGGCTGCAACCTGCCCGAAGCCTGGGCAGGCCGTGACCGATTCGTGGTTGGCGAACTTGGCCTTGGCACGGGCTTAAACCTATTGGCCCTGATTCGCCTGTGGCGCAGCCAGGGGCCCAAGGGCGGCCACCTGCACATCTTTACCCTAGAAGCCCACCCCTTGTCCAAGGCCCAGGCGCGGCGGGCCTTGGCCGCCTGGCCCGAGATTTCAGATCTGGCCGAAAGGCTCTTGGCCCAGTGGCCGGGCCAGGCGCGCGGCTTTCACCGCATCAGCCTGCCAGACCTAGGCGTTTTTATCGATGTCGCGATTATGGAGGCCTTGAGCGCCCTAAAGGCCTGGGACGGGCGCGCCAATGCCTGGTTTCTCGACGGGTTTTCCCCGGCAACCAATCCGCAAATGTGGCGTGCCGAGGTTCTGGAACAGATAGCCGCCCATAGTGCACCGGGCGCCATGGTCGCCACCTTTACCGTCGCGGGCGCCGTGCGGCGGGGCCTGGCCGAGCAGGGCTTTGAGGTGGCTAAGCGGCCCGGCTTTGGTCGCAAGCGCGAACGGCTCGAAGCGATCTGGCCCAGCCCCGCAGCGGTTTGCCCAGAGCGGCCCAGACCTGCGCGGGTGGCCATTATTGGCGCTGGCATTGCTGGGGCCTGCCTCGCCCGTGCCTTTGCCCGGCTTGGCGCAGAAGCGGCCATTTATGACCAGAGCGGCCAAGGCGCCGGCGGGTCTGGCAATCCAGCGGCCCTGGTAACGCCAAGGCTGGATCTGGGCGACGGGGCCTCGGCCCACCTCTATGCGCAAGGCTTTGACCATGCGGTGCGCAGCTATGCCTTAGAAACGCCTCAAGCGATTTTGGACCTGGGCGCCCTGCAGTTGGAAGCTCATCCCGCCGATCAGGACCGGTTTGACCGGCTTGCGGCACTGGACCTGTTCGAAGCCGATGATCTTCAGCGGCTGACCGCGGCTGAGGCCTCGCAGCATCTGGGCCAGGCTCAGGAGCGCGGCGGGCTCATGATCAAGCGGGCCCTAGTCCTGCATCCTGCCACCGTGCTTCAGGCCTGGCTGCCCAAGGTGAACCCGGCCAAGATCGCCAGCCTAGGCCGCGAAGGCGGGGCCTGGGCCTTGCGCGATGCCGACGACGCAGTGATCGCTCTGGCCGATTGTGTGTGTATCGCCGCCGGTGCCGGGACCTCGGCCTTGGCCACGGGCCTTCCCCTGCGGATCGTGCGCGGTCAGGTCAGCCTCGCCCAAGGCCCCTTGACCACAAGGCCCATCAGCGCCAGCGGCTATGCGATTCCCATGCCTGGCGGGGTCTTGTTTGGCGCAACCCACGACCGCGACCAGACCAGCACTGAGACCCGAGTGATCGATAATCAGCGCAACCTGGCGCAATTATCCGGCCTCGTGCCCAGCCTGGCCGCGCAAATTGATCCAGAGGCATTGAACGCCCGTGCCAGCCTGCGCGCAGCGGGGCTTGATCACTTGCCCGTCGCGGGGGCGCTGGAGGGTCAGGACGGGGTGTTTGTGCTCGGCGGCCTCGGCGGTCGCGGCTTTACCTTGTCGCCGCTCTTGGCAGAGCATATTGCCGCCAAGGCGCTCGGCCATCCCTCGCCCTTGCCGCATTGGGTAGGCCTGGCCCTAGAGCCCAGCCGCTTTGAGCGCCGACGGCTTAGGCGCCAGACCCACCCTTAAGCCCCATCTAGGCCGCAACGGGCCTTGGCCAGAACCGGGCCTTGGTGGCCAATAGCATTTCCAACCGCTCCACTGGCATGGGGCGGCTAAACAGAAACCCTTGACCCAGTGTGCACTGGTACTGACTTAAGAACCTTGCCTGGTCTTCGGTTTCAATGCCTTCCGCCACCGTGCGAAGGCGCAGGGATTGAGCAAGCGACAAGACGGCGGCGCAAATGGCTTCGGCATAAGGCTCTTGGCCAATTTTAGAGACAAAGGATCGATCCAGCTTCAGGGTCTTGAACCGGAAGGAGCCCAGTTGCGCCAGGTTGGAATAACCGGTTCCAAAATCATCCATGGCCAGGTCCGTGCCAAGCGCCTGCAGGCCGGTTAGCAATTCGCGCGTGCGCTGCGGATTGGCATAAAGAACGCTTTCGGTGATTTCGAGCTCGATCTGCTCGGCCGAGGTGCCGCTCGACTCAAGGGCGTTTTGCACCACATCGACCAGCCGCGCCTCACGAAACTGGGCAGGCGATACATTGACCGCCACACGCAGGTTTGGCCAACGCCGAGCATCGCGGCAAGCCTGGTCAATCACCCAGTCGCCAAGGGCCGCGATCAGACCGGTCTCTTCGGCAAGCGGAATGAAATCGGCCGGTGGGATCAGGCCCAATTGCGGGTGAATCCACCGGATCAAGGCCTCAAGGCTAACCACCTGGCCGGTTTGAAGATCCAACTGGGGTTGATAACATAGAATGAATTGATCCAGGGTCTTGATCGCGGCGCGCAGGTCTCGCTCCAGCCTGTACCGGGTATTTAGCGCCCGATTCATCACATCATCGAAGCAATAATAGCCATTGCGGCCATTGGCCTTAATCTTTTTCAGCGCCAACTCCGCCCGCCTTAGTAGGCCCTCGGCATCCAGACTATGGTCCGGCGCCGTGGCGCAGCCAATCGATAGGGTCAGCCGGATCGCATGGCCGTCAATCTGAAACTCCTCGGCAAAGACCTCGGCTAAGCGCGCACAAAGGCCGCAAACCGTATCGGACGGATGCGGCGCAAAGGATTGAATAGCGAACAAATCGCCGCCCAGACGCGCGACATGGTCACCGACACCGAGACTGGCGCGAATACGCTGGGCGCTGCCGCGCAATAGGGCATCGCCAACCGCATGGCCGAGCGCATCATTCACATCCTTAAACAGGTCCAGATCAATCAGCAGGACCGACATCTGGCCGCCGGACCGGCGCAGCCCTGCCATACTGGCTTTCAGCCGATCCATAAAATCGGTGCGGTTGGACAATTGAGTCAGGGGATCATGAACGGCCATATAGCGGGCGCGGGCCTCCGCCTCGCTCAGCTTGTCGGCGGCTGCCGCCTCAGTCCTTAGGCCATGGACCATAAGGACCGCTAGCAAGCCCAATATCACCAAGACAATCGGCCAAAGCGGCATAAACGCCGCGCTCTTGACCGGGTTTGACCAGCGAATACCGCCCGCCGCAAGACCATGACCCAATGGGATTGGCATGGTCCCCGCCCCGGCCGTCTGCCAGCGATTACTGTCAAAGCGCAGGTCCGTAATATTGGCGCCCTGACCCAAGGCGCGTAACTGGTCCGCCTGCATGATCTTGGCCAGAACCAAAACCCGGCCAGGTCCCGTCCGGGCCCGGTTTGCGGCCAAGGGCTCGGGCAATGGGGTCAGGGCAATAATGGCCAGCTGTCCGCGGATCACCATTAGGCCGGTCTGGGTATGGTCCTTTTGCGATCCGACCAGGCTGGCATTGATCAATTGGTTCAGGGGCGGTCCCATCAGGCCGAGGCCATCGGCAAGGGTCGGAATGCCCCGCTCCCAGGCCTTGAGCGTCGGACCATGCGCCGCCATGATCAGGGCATAGTCCGCCGGTTCGCCCAAGAAGCGGCTGGGGTCAGGGCTTGAGGGATTGGTCAAGGCTAAGGCCTCGACCTCACTGGCAAGGCGCTTTTGTTGCTCCGCCATTAGGCCCGACACATTGGCCCGGATCATCCGGTCCGACTGTTTTGCCATGTGGGACTGAGCCAAGAAGCCAAGGCCCGCAACCATGACCATGGCCAGCAGGACAATAAAATTGACAGGCTTAAGGAGTTGCGATGGTATCGATCTAACTTGTTTTTGCGACTTCAGCATTCTGCGCCCCCTCGCCTTAGGCGCGAAGAGCTAGTGCGTTCGAGGTAAATTTTAAGTTGATAAGATGATTTTTTTCGCAATCTGTGCAAAAATTCATCAATAGTTCAAGATAAGATATCAATAACTACTGTAAAATCGAGGATCAAATGCTTAAATTGCACCATCTCAATAATTCCAGGTCCCAGAGAATTATTTGGTTGATCGAAGAATTGGGCATTGATTACGAGATGGCCTTTTATCAAAGAGACGCGGTCACACGTCTAGCGCCCGATAGCCTCAAGGCCATTCACCCTCTGGGCAAGTCCCCGGTCATTACCGACAAGGGCCGGACTGTGGCTGAGTCCGGGGCGATTATTGACTATTTGATCGATACTTATGGCGCGGGCCGGCTAAGGCCCGAACCTGGCAGTCATGACTATATTGATTATCAACACTGGCTGCATTTTGCCGAGGGCTCGGCCATGCTGCCACTGATGTTGGCCCTCTATACCTCAAGGCTGGGCGAGGCCGCAGCGCCCCTAGCCCCCCGCATCCAGAGCGAAATTGCCAATCATCTGGGCTATATGGACCAGCACCTTGAGGGCAAAAGCTATTTTGTCGGCGACGGCCTGACCGGGGCCGACATCAATAATGTGTTTGTGCTTGAGGCGGCTTCATCGGCGGGCCGATTAGCGCCCTACCCAAACCTAACCGCCTATCTGGCCAAGATGCAGGCTAGACCCGCCTATCAGCGCGGCCTAGAGCGCGGCGGCGTCTATGCCCTTGGAACATAATTGGCCCATTTAAGTAGTATTTAATATTTTGCGACCGCGCTTGCCTTGTTGTCCTTTAGCGAGGAACATAGGCGACGCGGTCGATTCGGCCGCCCGGTTTTGGGGAGCCGCTCTTGGCCGATTCGCAATCCATGGCGCCGCCCGCTTTTGCGCCCCAGGGCGCCGTGCTCGATGACAAGATTGTCCTGATCACCGGCGGCACCGGCTCGTTTGGTCGGCGTTTTGTCCAGACCATTTTATCGCAATATAAGCCGCGCAAGGTGATTGTTTTCTCGCGCGACGAGTTAAAACAATACGAAATGCAGTTGGAACTGCAGGACCAGTTTTCGCCCGAACAGATGAGCCGCATGCGGTTTTTTCTCGGCGATGTGCGCGACCGGGCCCGCCTGACCCTGGCCCTACGCGGCGTTGATATTGTCGTGCATGCCGCCGCCTTAAAACAGGTGCCCGCCGCAGAATACAATCCGTCCGAATGTATCCAGACCAATATTATTGGCGCTGAAAACGTCGTCTGGGCCAGCCTAGCCAATCGGGTCCAGAGGGTGGTGGCGCTTTCAACCGACAAGGCCTGCAATCCGATCAATCTTTATGGCGCAACCAAGCTGGCCTCGGACAAGACCTTTGTGGCGGCCAATAATCTATCGGGGGATATTGGCACGCGGTTTTGCGTCGTGCGCTATGGCAATGTCGCCGGGTCGCGCGGCAGTGTGGTGCCCTTATTTCAGCGCCTGATTGCCTCAGGTGCCAAGGAATTGCCCATTACCGACCCCCGCATGACCAGGTTTTGGATCACGCTTGACCAGGGCGTGGACTTTGTTCTGTCCTCGCTAGACCTGACGCGCGGCGGAGAGATTTTTGTGCCCAAGATTCCCAGCATGACTGTGACCGAACTTGCCAGGGCCATGGCCCCGCACCTGCCGCTGGCCCATATTGGCATTAGGCCGGGCGAAAAACTGCATGAGGTGATGATTTCTGGAGACGATGCGCGTGTGACCGCTGAGCTTGGCGACCGCTATGTGATTGAACCCACCTTTGTCGAATATGACCGCACCCCCTTTCTGGCCAAGCCCGGCCTGCCCAGCGGCAGCGCCAGACCGGTGGCCGATGGGTTTGTCTATTCCAGCGACAATAATACCCAATGGCTAAGGGGTCAGGCCCTGCTGGATCTTTTTGGTCTGGCACAAGCGGCCTAGGCCATGACAGCCCCTGCCCTGCCCTATGGGCGCCAAGTCATTGAGGCCGATGATATTGCCGCGGTTGCGCAGGCCCTGCAGGCTGATTTCCTTACCACCGGCCCCGGAGTCGGCGCCTTTGAGGCGGCCTTTGCCAAGGCCGTCGGCGCGCCCCATGCCATAGCCTGCGCCAATGGCACAGCGGCCCTGCATCTGGCCATAATGGCGCTTGGCCTCAAGCCTGGAGAGGTCTGTATTGTTCCGGCCATCACCTTTTTGGCGACCGCCAATTGTGTGCGTTATCAGGGCGGCGAGGTCATATTTGCCGATGTCGATCCCAAAACCGGGCTGATGACGCCGCAAAGTCTTGGCCAAGCGATCGATAAGGCCCAGGACAAGCGTCTGCGCGCCGTTTTACCAGTACATTTTGCCGGTAATCCCGCGCCCCTGCCCACCCTTCGCGCCTTGGCCGAGGCGGCAGGGGCCGTGATGGTCGAAGACGCCTGCCATGGCCTGGGCACGCGCATGGATTTTGGCGGCGGGCCTGAGCGGATCGGCGATTGTCGCCATAGTGCCATGGCCACCTTCTCGTTTCATCCGGTCAAGACTATTGCCTGCGGTGAGGGCGGCATGGTCACGACTGAGGACCCGGTGCTGGCCGAGCGGCTGGCTCGGCTGGGCACCCATGGCATGGTCAGGGCGCCGGAGCGCTTTACCAATACCAGTCTTGGCCGCGACGCGGATGGGTCCGCCAATCCTTGGTATTATGAAATGCCAGAGCTTGGTTATAACTACCGGCTTGCTGACATATTATGCGCGCTTGGCCTTAGCCAATTGTCCAAGCTGGACCGGTTTTGCCATAGACGGCGCGCCTTGGCCGAGATTTACCGCACGCACATGGCCGCCTTGGCCCCTTGGGTACAACTGATTGCCCCGCCGCCCGGCAGCGATCCGGCCCTGCACCTGATGGTCGCCCTAATCGATTTTGCCGGTCTAGGCACCAGCCGCGCCAAGTTAATGCAGACCCTAGGCCGCCAAGGCATTGGCACCCAGGTGCATTATGTGCCCGTGCATCATCAGCCCTATTACCGGGACCGCTATGGCCATACAGACCTGCCCGGGGCCGACCGGTTCTATAGCCAGTGTCTTAGCCTGCCCCTGTTTGCCTCTATGAGCGATGAGGACCCGGTCCGGGTGGTCCGGGCCCTCGCCGCCAGTCTGGATCTGGCGCTCTAACCTAGTGAGCGCGACCTTGCAGGGTCTGGATTTCTTCCTTTAATTTGAGTTTTTGTCGCTTGAGGTGTCGCAATTTGGTGTCATCAAAGGCGGGTCTTTGCAGTTCTTCCTTGATCGCCCGATCAAGGTTTTCGTGCCGCGAACCAAGTTCGCGAATCCTAGCTTCAATGGCCATGGGTTGCGTCTCCTTGCTGTTGAC